>JASLEW010000335.1 GCA_030150965.1 Thermoanaerobaculia bacterium
GGCCGCGAGGACGGGCCGCCGTCCGCGGCGCCGCTCGCCGCGCCGGAAGAGCTGCCCACCGGGCCGGGGGCGCCGCCCGGCGCGCCGGCGCCGCCGCTTCGCCGCTTCGCGGTCGCGGCTCCCGACTGGGATGCCGAGACGGTGCTCGATCCGGCGATCGGCCCCGCCTCCGGCCCGCCCGGCGATCTCGCGGGCGCCGCGACCGTTCTGCTGACCGGCGCCACCGGGTTCCTCGGCACGTTCCTGCTGCGCGACCTCCTGGAGCAGACCGCCGCCCGCGTCGTCTGCCTGGTGCGGGCGGCGAGCCCGGAGGAGGGGGCGGCGCGGCTCCGCGCCACCCTGGCGGCGCACCGGCTGCTCCTGCCCGCGGGAGCCGAGGCGCGGATCGTGCCGCTCCCGGGCGATCTGACGATGCCCCGTTGGGGTCTGGCCGAGCCCGCCTTCGCCGCCCTCGCCGCCGAGGTCGAGGCGATCTATCACTGCGGGGCCTGGGTCAACTTCACCTATCCCTATGCGGCGCTCAGGCCCGCCAACGTCGCCGCGACCGAGGAGGCGCTGCGCCTCGCCGGCCGCGGGCGCCCGAAGCCGCTGCACTTCGTCTCCACCGTCGCGGTCTTCGGCCCGGAGGACCTCCTCGACGGCGTCGGCTGGGAGGACGCCGAGCTGGCGCGGCCGGGGGGCCTGTGGGGCGGGTACCCGCAGAGCAAATGGGTGGCGGAGCGGCTCGTCCGCCTGGCCCGCGGGCGGGGAGTGCAGGCGACCGTCCACCGGCCCGGCCTGATCGCCGGCGACTCGCGCACGGGCGTCGGCAATCCCCGCGACCTCCTGTGGGCCTTCCTCAAGGGCTGCCTGGAGCTGGGCGCGGCGCCCGACCTGCCCTCGCGCTTCGACCCGGTGCCGGTCGATCACGTGAGCCGCGCGATCGTCCACCTGTCGCGGCAGCCGTCCAGCCTCGGCCGGGCATTCCACCACGTCCACCCCCGGCCGTTGTCGTGGCGGGAGGTGTTCGATTTCGCGTCCTCCCTGGGCTATCCCGTCCGCCGCCTCGCCGTGGACGAGTGGGGACGCCGCCTGGCGGCGGAGCTCGACCGCTCGGCGGAGCACGCGCTCGCTCCTTTCCGCAGCCTGTTCGGCGGCGCTGTCGGCGAGCCTGACGGGGCCGGCGCGCGGACAGCGGGCGAGAGCGGCGCCGCGGCCCTGCCGGCGAGCCCGCGGTTCGATGCCAGCAACACCCTGGCCGGCCTCGCCGGCTCCGCGATCGTCTGCCCGCCGCTCGATCGCGCGCAGCTCGCGGTCTGGTTCGGCCATCTCGTGGAGAGCGGCTTCCTGCCGCCGCCGCCGGCCGCCGGCGCGTGATACAACGCGACTGCGAGGCCAACATGGAAAAGCTGCTGCAAGATCTTCGCTACGGCCTGCGCGGGCTGCTGCGCCGTCCCGGCTTCACCGCCGTCGCCCTGCTCTCGCTGGCGCTGGGGATCGGCGCCAACACCGCCATCTTCACCCTGCTCGACGCCGTCTTCCTGCAGCCGCTGCCGGTCGCCGACATCGCGCGCCTGTGCGGCGTCTTCACCGTTTCGTCGGACATCCCCGGCTACCTGCCGGTCTCCCAGCTCAACCTGGCCGACTACCGCGACCTGGGCGGCGTCTTCTCCGACGTCTCGCTGATCGCGCCGGTGACCCTGAGCCTGTCCGGCGGCGGCCGGCCCGAGCAGCTCACCGGGCAGCTGGTCTCGGCCCGCTACTTCGACCTGCTGGGGGTGCGGCCGGCGCTCGGCCGCGGCTTCCTGCCCGACGAGGACCGCGTGGCGCGCCCGGTCGTGGTCCTGGGCAACGGCCTCTGGCGCCGCCGCTTCGGCGCCGACCCGGGGATCCTCGGGCGGCCCGTCCGGCTGAACGGCCGCGAGCTCACGGTGGTCGGCGTGGCGCCGCGCGGCTTCTACGGCACGCAGTTCGTCCAGCGCTCCGACTTCTGGGTGCCGGCGGGGCTGTACCGCCAGGTCCTGCCCGAGCTCGCGGCGTCGATCTGGAATCTCCGCCGGGCGCTGCTGTTCGGCGCGGTGGCCCGGCTGCGCCCCGGCGTCAGCCTCGACCAGGCGCAGGCCGCCCTGCAGGCGCTCGCCGGCCGGCTGGCGCAGGAGTACCCGGACGCTGACCGCAACCGCAGCGTCGCCCTGGTGCCGCTCGGCCAGGCGCTGATCGATCCCAACAGCCGCCAGGGCTACCTGCGCGCCGGCGGCCTGCTGGTCACCATGGTCGGGCTCGTCCTGCTCATCGCCTGCGCCAACCTGGCCAACCTGCTGCTGGTGCGGGCGTCGGGACGGCGCCAGGAGATCGCCATCCGCCTCGCCCTGGGCGGGCGCCGCGCGGACCTGGTCCGCCAGCTGCTCGCCGAGAGCGTGCTGCTGTCGCTGGCCGCCGGCGGCGCGGGGCTGCTGCTCGCCCTCTGGGCCTTCGACCTGATGGCGCGCGTCCAATCCCCCTACCTGCCGGAGGGGTTGGCGCTCAACCTCGACGGCCGCATCCTGCTCTTCACCCTGGCGCTGTCGCTCGGCACGGCGGTGCTCTTCGGCCTGGTGCCGGCGCTCGCCGCCAGCCGCCCCGACCTGGTGCCGGCGCTCAAGAACGAGACCGCCGCCGGGCGCCGCGGCGGGCCGCTGCGCCGCCTCGGGCTGCGCAACCTGCTGATCGTCGGCCAGGTGGGGCTGTCGGTCGTGGCGCTGGTGGGCGCCGCGCTCTTCCTGGTCAGCCTGCGCAACGCCCAGCGCGCCGACCCGGGCTTCGAGCGCGCCCACCTGGCGGTGCTGTCGTTCGACCTCGACAGCCAGCGCCTGGACGAGGCGCACGGCGAGCAGTTCCTGCGCCAGGTAGCCGAGGAGGCCGCGGCCCTGCCGGGGGTGCGCTCGGCGGCGATCGGCGAGAACCTGATGCTGTCCGACCAGGGGGTGCGTCACATCCTGCTGCTCGACAGCCCCGCGGCGCCGCCCGACCAGCGCATCGTCGCCCAGACCAGCTCGGTGGGGCCGGGCTACTTCGAGACCATGGGCATCCCCATCCTGCGCGGGCGCCCGATCACCGCCGCCGACCGCGCCGACTCGCGGCCGGTGGTGGTGGTGAACCAGACCATGGCGCAGCGCTTCTGGCCCGGCGAGAGCCCGCTCGGCCGCCGCTTCACCATCCTGCCGTCGAAGCAGGTGCTGGAGATCGTCGGCGTCGCCCGCGACGTCAAGTACAACACCCTGGGCGAGGAGCCGCAGCTCTACCTCTACCTGAGCGAGGCGCAGAGCTACACGCCGGCGGTCACCCTGCACGTCCGCACCCGCGGCGCGCCGGCGGTGGCGCTCGACGCCGTGCGCCGCCGGGTGCAGGCGATGGCGCCCGAGATGCCGCTCACCCGGGTGAAGACGATGCCCTCGGTCATCGGCGAGCTGCTCTGGGCGCCGCGCGTCTGCGCCGTCCTGCTCACCCTCTTTGGCGCCGTGGCGCTGATCCTGGTGATGATCGGCATCTACAGCGTGATCGCCCATTCGATCGCCCAGCGCCAGCGCGAGATCGGCATCCGCATGGCGCTCGGCGCGCAGCGCTCCGACGTGGTCGGCCTGTTCCTGCGCCAGGGCGTCCAGGCGGTCGCCGTGGGCCTGGCCTGCGGCCTGGGCGCCGCGTACTTCGCGGTGCGGGCGATCGCCGGCCTGCTCTACGGGGTCGATCCGGCCGACCCGCTGGTCTTCCTCGTCACCACGCTGCTGCTGGCGCTGGTGGCGCTCATCGCCAACTACATCCCTACCCGCCGGGCGACGGCGGTGTCGCCCCTGGTGGTGATGCGGCAGCAGTAGCCCCGGGGCGGCGCGCGCAAGGAGCTGGACGCATGAAAATCAGGTTCTATGCCCACGCCTGCTTCCGCATCGAAGGGGGCGGTCGGACGATCATCACCGACCCCTACGAGCCCAAGGTTGCCTGGTTCAAGCCGATCGACGAGCCGGCGGACCTGGTCGTCATGAGCTCCAACCGCGACCGTTTCCATTGCGATCCGAGCCACGTGCAGGGCAACCCGAGGGTGATCAACGCGCTGGAGATCCCGCCGGAGGGGCAGGTGGTGGACGGCCTGGCGCTCCGCGCCTTCCGGGTGCGCGAGCGCTACCAGCTGCGGCTCCTGTTCTTCGGCATCCGGCCGCGGCCCAACGCCATGTACACCTTCGAGCTGGAGGGGATCAGGGTGCTCCACACCGGCGACATCGGCCGCCGCTTCCGCGACCAGGAGCTCGCGGCGCTGCGCGGCCAGGTGGACGTGATGTTCGCGCTCGCCGGCGGCGTGCACAACATCGAGGTGGCGGACATGAAGCGTGCGATCGACGCCATCGCCCCCAAGGTGGTGATCCCCATGCACTACTTCCTGCCCCACGGCCGGCTCAAGATCCTGCCGGTGGACGCCATCGCCGGCACCTTCCCGCCCGACCGCGTGGTGCGGGTCGGCGGCTCCGACCTGGAGCTCCACGCCGGCACGCTGCCGGCGGAGCCGCACCTCTATATCCTCGAGCCGGCGCGGTAGAGCTCTCCGCGGCTACTACGAGCGCCCTTTCACGATCCCCTCGGGCCGGTGTTGGCAGGGCACCGTTCCTATCTCGACGCTTCGCATGAGCACAACCCCCTCGGTCCGGTGTTGGCAGGGCGGTTGGATCCCGCCGACCGTTCATGTCTCGACGGCCTCAGCCAAGTCGGCCTGTTGTGCTTCTGCGCGGCCGTCGAGACATGAACGGTCGGCGGGATCCAACCGCCCTGCCAACACCGGGGCAACGTTGGTCGGCTCCCTCCTGTCCGTTGCGTCCGCCGCGGCGTGCCGGTCAGGCGGCGACCACTGCGATCGCCACGTCGAGGAAGGCCAGCTGCAAGCGCATCTGATCGAAGATCGGCATGCCACGGACGCCGCGGTCGGCTGCTGCCGCGTGGAGGGCCTTGTCTCCCGCGGCGCCTGAGGTGCCTGGGGTCGTGTCTGTGGAGGTCGACGCGGCAGTCAGCTCGGCGAGGAGCTGGGCGCGCTCGGCCTGCTCGTCGGGGCTGCCGCCTGTGGGAGATGCGGGAGGACGCAGGAAAAGGGGCATCTCGGAGACCAGGGTGAGCGGGTCGCCTCCCAGGCCGCGCACGTATTCCATCGAGCTGGGACGGAAGAGCGCGGCGGTGGCGGGGTCGCCCAGGGCGTGGAAGTGGGCGGCCATGGCGCGCGAGTCGGGGCGGGTGGAGAAGCCCTCGTCGATGCGGTGGAAACCTTTCTCGCCGCGGCGGTCGATGTCGAAGAGGCGGTAGCCCATGGCGCGCACGCGCCGGCGCAGGGTGTCGCGGAGGCCGGAGGTGCGGGCGGCCCAGCTTGGCTCGATCAGGAACCAGGGCCCGGGCGCCATGCTCATCCCGTGGAAGCTGCCGTGGAGATGGAACGGCGCGCCCGGGGCGAGGAAGGCGGCGACGGCGGCGCTCTCGGGCCGCGCGCCGGCGTCGTCCGGGCCGCGCGGGAAGCCGAACTCCAGGTCGTCGCCCGGCCGCTCGCGCACCACCTGGCGGAGGTAGAGCGCCAGGTCGAAGACGCGATCGGGCCGGCCCGCGTGGTCCGGCGCCGGCAGGGTGGCCGCGCTCCACGCCGCATTGCGCGCCTCGCCGTCGGGGTTGACGTGCGGCACGATCCACCAGGTCGCCCTCGCCAGCGGCGGAGCCTCCGGGGCCACCGAGGCCAGACCTCCCAGGAACGCCGCCAGCCGGCGCAGCATCGCCGGGCCCACCGGCTCGTCGGCGTGGCAGCCGCCGATCAGGCTGAGGTGCAGCGGCCCATGCCCCAGGCGGCAGCCGAGCACCTCGCGGCCCTCGCGCGAGCGCCCGAGCGCGCGCCACGGCGGCGGCGGCTCAGCGCCCGGCTCCGCGGCCAGGATCTCCTCGATCGGGAGCAGGGCCTGCGCTCCTACCCGGCCGCTCCGGCCTCCTCGCCACGGCGTGGCGAGGGGCAGCGGTAGGTGACCCTGACCCTTTCGGAGCGCAGCAGGGTGGACCCCTCCTCAGGCTCGGCCATCGCGTTCCCTCCTCTTCAGCGAATCTACGCCCAATATATCAGCCGCGGAAGCGGCCACGCGCATCCTCCGCATCCTGGCACCGATTGACGGCAAAATCGAAGGCACTTAGACTCATCAGTGCCAGCAACTGTCCACGGAATCCATCCACGCGGAGCAGACCCGAACCAGACCAAACCAAGAAGGATATCGAATGAGGCTCAACCCATTTCGTCTAGCGGCCTTGACCGGTGTCGCCGTTCTCATCGGACTCGTCCTTCCTCAGTCCGCGACAGCTTGTGCAACGAAGTGCGGCTTTGACAAGCTGGGAAATCCTTCCTGCGTCTACAGTCTCGTCCGCCAAGAGTGCTATTTCGACCTCGACGGGGTGGACTGCTCGGTCCAGCCTTGCGTGGGCATCGTCGCGGCGCCCGGAGATCCGGTGCTGCAAGGCTCGGCGGCTCCGACCTTTTGCTCTGGCTCTCTGGATTCGCCCGCTCTTGCGCCGGTAAAGTCTACGGAGAAGACCGCGGTTCTGATCCTGAAGGCACGGAGTTGACCCGCGGCAGGCGTGAGCGACGGTCGGCGCCACGGGGACTGGCTGCATCGCTGCTTGCTCTCGCGCTCGTCCTGCTTGCGGGCGGCGCGGTGGCCTCGCCACTCTTTGTGCAGCTGGTGGACGATCGTGGACAGGCGATCGTCGATCCATTGCGGGTGTGCTTTCAGCTCGCTCTGCACAGCGACTGTACGAATGTGGTGGGCGGCAGGGTGCGAGCTCCAGAGGACTTTGCCGCGATCGCCGTCGAGGGCGACGGGCATGGCCCGGCGACCGTCGCGCGACAGGCGCTCAGCCTCGCGTCAGACGGCGGACTGCGCGCAGAGGTGCCGCGAAAAGCGCAGCTGACGGTGGAGCGGTCCGAGGAGGCGGCGAGGCCAGGGACCGAGAGACGGGCCGCGATGACGGTATCGCTCTATTCTCCGGCGAGCCCAGAATTCCGCACGCCGGCCTGGCGTGCCACGCTGGCGCCTGGGGAGACGACGCTGCGGGTGCCGGCGGGATCGTTCGTGGTGTCCCTTGGGGCCGGGGACGCGGCCCCCGACCTGCAGCGTCTCGCGGCACAGCCGGGGGGCAAGGTGCGGTTGCGTTACCGGCCACGCCACGGCTGGTCGCTGTTGGTGAGGGTGCGGTCGGCAGTGGACGGCCGGGCGGTTGGCTCGGCGGCGGTGAGGCTCTCGGAGCTGCGCGGCTTCGGGCAGAGCGGAAGCACGCTGAGCGCAATGGCGTCCGGCAACGATGGCCTGGCATTCCTTGTCGGCCTGCAGGCCAACCTGGCGAGCTTGTCCGTGCAGCATGCCGGATACCTGCCGGCGCGGCTCGCCGGGATCAGCGCCGGCAGCGGCACGTTCGCCTTTCGCGACGTACCGCTCGACGTGGGCGGACGTGTGATCGCTCACCTCTCCACGCACGGGCGGCCGCTGGCAGACGCGCGATGCAGGATCGACGCAATCGACGTAGCCGCTCCGGCGGCGCGCGAAGCATCCACTACACTTTGGCAAGGGACCAGCGATCCGGGGGGGACGTGCAGATCTGCTCAGCTTCCGGCCGGTGGCTACAAGCTGCGGGTGAAGCTCGCGGACGGTGGCCTGGCGAGCCGCTGGGTCACGGTATCTGAAGGCCAGGACGACGACGAGGATCTCGCCCTCCTGGCGAGCAGGATCTCGGGTGTGGTGAGCCGGGGCCACCAGCCCGTGGCGGGATACAGAGTGCAGGCGGCGAAGATCCCGTATGGTGGTCCGGCCGGCGCCAGGATGGAGGACGCAGGGGCCGCGGAGAGCGACGAGGCCGGCAGCTACAGCCTCACGGTCTGGTCGCCAGGGACCTACTCCCTCGCGCTCAAGACGCCTGCCGGTGCCGCGGTCGCCGGACGCCGGACGGTCACTGTGACGGGAGACGATACGCAGACGGTCGATTTCACCCTGGACAGCTCCGCGATCACGGGTAAAGTGATCGATCCAGAAGGCCGACCGGCTCCAGGTGCCTGGGTGGGGCTGATCTTCTCGCAAGGCGCGGTGAAGACCACGACTGGCGATGACGGCACGTTCGAGCTGGATTCACAGGTCGAGGGCGCGGCCACGGTCGAAGCCGGCAAGGCGGGGTTTGGCGGTGCCGATCCGGTGCAGGTGCAGATGGGGCCCGACGCGCCCATCGCGCCGCTGACGCTGACGCTGAAGCGGAAGAGCACGCTGCACGGCACGGTGCTCTCGGCCGCCGGCGCGCCCGTGGCCGGGGCATTGGTGACCAGCGTCTATGCCACGGCTGCCGGCGTGCAGCCCTACGGGACGGCCGTCTCGGGAGGTGACGGAAGCTTCGATCTGGAGATTGGCGACGGCGCGCCGCGGGCCTTCGTCTCCGGCCCCGGCTGCCCTCTCTCGCTGTTCGATCTCACGCTGACCGCCGATTCCGCTTCCACCGACGGCACGACCGACGCCGCGGCACCCAACCTGTTGCGCTGCCCGGCGGAGCCGGCCGTCCTGGCCCTGGCCTTCGTCGATCCAGCTGGCAGGCCGGTTGCCCATTCCAGCGTGATCCTGCGGGCGGGTGGGACCATCGTGCCACAGCGCATCCTGGCCGGCCACCTGCAGCAGCTCGGCCTTCCCGCGGACTCCGATGGCAGCGGCCAGCTGGTGCTCGCCGGCCTCGCTCCCGGTGACTACGATCTCTTTCTCGGCAGCGCGTCCTCCGAGGGCGCCATCGCCGCCGGCGTTCAAGGTGGGGCGCTCGGTTCCGTGACCCTTCTCCCTCTCCGGACGACGGAGCTACAGGTGACGGTGGCGGCGCAGCCATAGTCGAGTGCCGCCGGTTCGATCCTCTCCGTCTGCCATGCGCAGGGGAAGGGGCGCCCCACCGCCAGAATCCGCACATTCTGCCTCGCATCCAGGGGGCACTCTGCTAGGTCAGAGGCCGCCCCCTGTGACCGACGCCAGCGCGAAATGCAGCCGTCCTATTGCCCTACCGTTGCCGGTCGACGTTTGACTCGCACCCACGGCTTGGCTAGCCTTGCTGCGATGGCCCTTCCTGTCCGCGACCGCCTGGCTCTCGCCGCGAGCTGCCGCCCCTAGCCGAAGATGACAGCCCCTCTCCGCCTGGATCTCGAGGGCAAGTACGAGATCCTTGAAAAGATCAAGGAAGGGGGCATGGGGACGGTGTACAAGGTCCGGCACCGCTTCCTCGACGAGATCCGGGTCATCAAGGTCATCCGCTCGACGCTCGCGCCCAGCCCCGAGCTTTCCGACCGTTTCCTGCGCGAGGCCAAGATGGCGATCCGCCTGCGCCATCCCTCGCTCGCCGTGCTCTATGACTTCGCCATCGCCGACGACGGCAACGCCTTCATCGTCATGGAGTACATCGCCGGCATGACGCTCGAGGACCTGCTGCGGACGGGCGGCCCGCCGCCGCTCGGGCTGGCGCTGGAGATCGCGGCCCAGGCGCTGCGGGCGATCGGCTTTCTGCACCGGCACCGCTTCGTGCACCGCGACATCGCGCCGGACAATCTGATGCTGACCCGCGGCGTGGACGGCGAGCCGCTGGTCAAGCTGATCGACCTGGGCATCGCCAAGGTGCTCGCCGGCGACGGCGCCGCCACCAGCACCGGCATGTTCCTCGGCAAGCCGCGCTACGCCTCGCCGGAGCACTTCGGCGTCCAGGAGCTGGACCAGCGCAGCGACCTCTACTCGTTCGGCGTCGTGCTCTACGAGCTGCTGACCGGGCAGTGCCCGGTCTCCGGGCACGACGCCGCCTCCTACATGGCCGGGCACCTCTTCCGGCCGCCCCGCGACTTCGCCGAGAGCGATCCGTCGGGAACGCTCCCCCCGGAGCTGCGCCGCATCCTGCTGCGCACCCTGGCCAAGGCGCGGACCGAGCGGTTCGCCAGCGCCGCCGAGATCGCGGGCGAGCTCGCGCCGCTCCAGGACCGCTTCCCGGTCCAGCCCGGCGACCTCGAGGCGGTGCTGGAGCCGTCGACGCGCAGGACGGCGCTCTGGACCATGCCGCCGCCGGTGGGCTCCAGCCAGGTGCGGCTCGACCGCCAGTTCCTGGCGGCGGGTCCGACGCCGCGGCCGGCCGCGGGGACCGGCGCGCCACCGGGCCGCGGTACGCTCCCCGCGGCGGCAGCGGCCCCGGTGGCCGTGCCGTCCGCGCCTCCGGTAACCGTGCCGTCCGCGG
>JASLEW010000347.1 GCA_030150965.1 Thermoanaerobaculia bacterium
GCGGCCTCGCCGTCGCTGCGCAGCAGCCCGGCAACCTCCTCCACCAGCGCCGGCCGCTGCGCGGGATCGCTCAGCCGCTCGACCAGCGCGAGCCCGTGCATGGCGTCCTTGGCGTAGGTGCACAGGCCGCCGCCGTAGGCCGGCGCGATGCGGCGGTGGGTGAAACGGCGGGTGAGCGCCGCGCCGCCCACGAGCAGCGGCGTGTCGATCCCCACCGCGGCGAGGTCGGCCGCCGTCACCACCATCTGCTGGGCGCTTTTGACCAGCAGCCCGGAGAGGCCGATGATGTCGGGCTGGTGCTCGCGCACCGCCTGGATGAGGCGCTCCGACGGCACCTTGATGCCCAGGTTGACGACGTTGAAGCCGTTGTTGGAGAGGACGATGTCGACCAGGTTCTTGCCGATGTCGTGCACGTCCCCCTTGACCGTGGCGAGCAGCACCTTGCCGCGCCCGGAGCCGTTGCCGTCCACCTTCTCCATGTGGGGCTCGAGGTAGCCCACCGCCGCCTTCATCACCTCGGCGCTCTGCAGCACCTCGGCGACGATCAGCTGGTTGTCGTTGAACAGCCGCCCCACCTCGGCCATCCCCTTCATCAGCGGCCCGTTGATGATGTCGAGCGGCGTCGGGTAGGCGGCGTCGGCCAGCAGCTGGTCGAGATCGGCCAGGAGCCCCTCCTTGGTGCCCTCGACCACCGCCCGCGACAGCCGCTCGGCGACCGGCAGGTCCTCGCGCGACCGGCCGCCGGCCCCCTTCGCACCCTTGCCGGCAGCGCCGGCGCCGCGGAAATGAGCGGTGAACGCCTCCACCGCCTTGCCGCCGGCCTCGACGTCGCCCACCGGCAGGAAGATCAGCTCCTCCGCCAGCGCCCGCTCCTGCTCCGGGATGTCGGCGTAGCGCGCCAGCCGCTCGGTGTTGACGATCGCCGCGTCCAGACCGGCCTTGGTGCAGTGATAGAGGAAGACCGAGTTGAGCACCTCGCGCCCGGCGGCCGGCAGGCCGAAGCTGACGTTGGAGACGCCGAGAATGGTCTTGGTGTCGGGGAAGATCTCCTTGACGCCGCGCACCCCCTCGATCGTCTGCGCCGCCGAGCCCAGGTAGGCGCTGTCGCCGGTGCCGCAGGGGAAGACCAGCGCGTCCCACCAGATGTCCTCGGGGTGGACGCCCATCTCCTCGACCAGGATCTGGTAGCTGCGGCGGGCGACCTCCAGCTTGCGCTCGACGGTGACCGCCATCCCCTTCTCGTCGATCAGGCCGACCACCAGCGCGGCGCCGAAGCGGCGGGCGAGCGGCACCACGCGCTCGAAGCGCGAGCGCCCGTCCTCCAGGTTGATCGAGTTGAGCACCGCCTTGCCCTGGCACCAGGTGAGCGCCCGCTCCATCACCGCGGCGTCGGTCGAGTCGATCATCAGCGGCACCTTGATGACCCGCACCAGCCGCGCCAGGAACCCCTCGACATCGGCCAACTCGTCGCGGTCGGGGTCCTGCAGGCAGACGTCCAGCACCTGCGCCCCGGCCCGCACCTGCGCCCGGCCCACCTCCGCCGCCGCCTCGTGGGCGCCCTCCTGGATGAGCAGCTTGAACTTGCGGCTGCCGAGGACGTTGGTGCGCTCGCCGACCAGCAGCGGCCGGGTGTCGGGATCGAGCTGCACCGCCTCCAGCCCGGAGACCAGGCTGCGGTGGTGGTGCGGCACGGCGCGCGGCGGCCGGCCGGCGGCGGCCCCGGCCAGCGCCGCGATGTGCGCCGGCGTGGTGCCGCAGCAGCCGCCCAGCAGGTTCAGCCACCCGGCGTCGAGGAAGCGGCCGAGCACCCGCACGAAATCCTCGGGGGTCTCGTTGTAGCGCCCCTCCTCGTCGGGCAGGCCGGCGTTGGGCACCACCGCCACGCGGGTGCGCGCGAGCTCCGAAAGCGTCCGCACGTGGTCGGCCATCAGCTCCGGCCCGGTGGCGCAGTTGAGGCCCAGGTAGAGGAGCTCCGCGTGCAGCAGGGCCACCGCCAGCGCCTCGGCGTCCTGGCCGCCGAGCATGGTGCCGGTCGGCTCGATGGTGGCCGAGACCGCGACCGGCAGCCGCCAGCCCGCCTGGGCGAAGGCGCGCTCGATGCCGATCAGGCCGGCCTTGATGTTGCGCGTGTCCTGCGCGGTCTCGAGCAGCAGGTAGTCGGCGCCGCCGGCCATGAGGCCGAGCGCCTGAATGCGGAAGTGCTCCTCCAGCTCGCCGAAGGTGACGCCGCCGGTCACCGAGATGGCCCGCGTGGTCGGCCCCATGGAGCCGCAGACGAAGCGCGGCCGGCCGGGGCGGTCGTGGCGCAGGCAGGCGGCGCGGGCGATGCGGGCGGCGGCGGCGTTGAGCTCGAAGGCGCGGTCCGCCAGGCCGTACTCGGCCAGCACCAGCGGCGTGCCGCCGAAGGAGTTGGTCTCGACGATGTCGCAGCCGGCGCGCAGATAGCCCTCGTGCACCGCGTCCACCACGTCGGGGCGCGTGACACAGAGCATCTCGTTGCAGCCCTCCAGCTCGGGGCCGCCGAAGTCGGCGGCGCTCAGGTCGAAGCCCTGGAGCGCCGTGCCGGTGGCGCCGTCCAGCACCAGCACGCGCTCGGCGAGGGCCGCGAGCAGCGCCGCCGTTCTGGACGCGAGCTCGGCAGGGGGAGGGGGAAGGGGTCCGGCGGATGGCTGATCGCTCACGATGGTCTCTCCACGATGGGCCCTGGCCGGGCGCCCCAGGCGCCCCGGCACGGGCTCGCTCGATCGCGGCGGGGGGTTCCGTGCAACAAAAAAACCCGCCTCGTCAGCACCACGAGAACGGGTTTTTCGTCAACTCCGAACGCCGGACACTTGGTTGTCGCCGCTGCGACCGCATCCTCGCTCGACGCGAGAGGGCACCTTGGGTGTCCGCCCCAGGTTGCCGAGCCCGGCGTCCGCCGGACCGCTCGTAATGCCGGCTCGAAGGATACCACGCCTGCCGGACCCGGCGCCACCGCCGCCAGCCCCCGCGGGCCCTCGCCGCGCCGGCGAGGCCGCCGGCGCGGCGAGCGGAGCCAGCGGAGCCCGCGGAGCTACTGGAGCAGCGGCGGCAGAGGAGCCGGCGGGCCCGGACCGGCGGCGCTCAGCAGCAGATCTGGCCGCTGTTGCAGCGGGTCGGCGTGATCCCTCCGGCAACTTCGCGCATGCCCGTGCGTAGCTCCGGAGAATCCAACTGCCTGAGCGTGTCCTTGGTGAGGCTGAGAGCGTGGACCTTCTTGAGCTTCCTCATGACTCCACCTCCTCCTGTGCCCGGGCGGCGCCGGGCGGCCGAGCTTCCCGTGCAGGCGAGGGTAACACGCTGAAGCACCGGTCATTTAGGACCGCGGGGTATCCGGCGGCAGCCGGTGCGTAACCATAGACGATCTAGGCGATAGGAACGTATGAGAGGCCAGACCGTCATGCACCCCACGATCTTCCAGCTGAATGCCTTCGGCAAGCTCCGGCTGCCCCAGGCGCAGGCGCGATCGATCCTCGGCCACCTCCGCGGCGGCTGCGCCAGGTGCCTGGGCGCCCTGGCGCACCACCTGGCCGTGTGGATGGACGACGAGTCGGCGGCCGAGGTGCGGGAGCGCGCGGCGCCGCCCTGGAGGGCCGGCCTGCGGGCCGCGGCGCTGCAGGCCGTG
>JASLEW010000357.1 GCA_030150965.1 Thermoanaerobaculia bacterium
CTCCCGGCCGCGGGCGCGCCGCGGCCGGGAGGTGGCCGCGGGCGCGGGGTCGTTGCACAGCGTCTGGCCGCCGGTCGCGCAGCCGCATGCTCGCGCAGCCGTTCGGCGCCGTGCAACGCGCGGCGGAGTGTGCGATACTGACCGCACCAGACAGTTCGGATGGTCGCCGGGCGGATGCTGGCGGATGCTGGGGCGCATGGCCGCCGCCGGCCGCCGGCCGTGCCGCGCTCTGCGCCCGGCGGACACCGGCGCGGGCGGTGCGGGAGGGGGGGCCCGCCGCGTCTGCCGCCGTCGAGCGCCATCGCGTCGACCAGGGAGGTGCGCCGGCTTGCAACGCGCGCTGGGAGTGTTCGTCATCCGCCGCTACCGGCTCTGTGCCGGCCTGGTGCTGGCGCTCATGGCCTGCAACGTCTTCCTGGGCCTGGCGACCACGCGCATCGACGACTCCGACGAGGCGCGCTACGGCGTCTCCGCCTTCGAGATGCTGCACAGCCGGTCGTTCCTGGTCACCACCTACGCCGGCCAGCCCGAGTACTGGAACCTCAAGCCGCCGCTCGGCTACTGGCTGATCGCCGGCTCCTACTGGCTGTTCGGCAGCTCGGCCCTCGCCATGCGCCTGCCGTCGGCGCTGTTCGCGCTCGCCGTGGTGGCGGCGACGATGGCGTTCTGCCGGCGCTGGTGCAACCGGCGGCAGGCGATCCTGGCCGGCCTGGTGCTCGCCACCTCTTTCGGCTTCCTGAGCCACCACGGGGCGCGCAGCGGCGACCTCGACGCCTGCCTGACCTTCACCCTGCTGCTGCTGGCGTCGCAGCTGCCGCGCCTCGGCGAGTCGTCTCGGCGCATCCTGATCGTCGGGCCGCTCCTCGGCTGCGGCTTCCTGCTCAAGAGCTTCGCCATCCTGCCGATGATCGCCGTCGCCGGCGTCTTCGCCCTCGCCACCGGCAGCTGGCGCAAGCAGCGGCTCGCCCCCACCCTGGTGTCGCTCGGCGCCCTGCTGCTGATGGTGGCGGCCTGGGCGGCGGCGCGCTCGCAGGCCGACGGCTCGTTCTACTTCGTCCGCCGGATGGTGCGCGAGGACCTCCTCCAGCGCTCGACCATGGTGATCGACAAGGGAACCTCGTCGCCCTTCGCCTACGTGACGGCGCTGGGCGACCGCTTCGCCCCCTGGCCGCTGCTGGTCGTCGCCGCCGCGGCGCTCTACTGGCGCGACCGCCGCCGGCAGGCCGCCGGCGGCGCTCCCGCCCGTCCCTGGCTGCGCCGGCGGCGGCGGCGCGAGGTGGCCCTCCTGATCGGCCTGTGGATCGGCATCCCGCTGCTGCTCTTCTCCCTCGCGCGCACGCAGCACCACTGGTACCTCGACCCGATCTATCCGGCCTGCGCGATCCTCGCCGCGCCGGCGCTGCTGTTCCTCGCCGGCGGCGCACCGCGGCGGCTGCAGGCCGCGGCGCTGGGCGTGCTCGTGGTGCTGCCGCTCGCGCTGTGCGAGGCGCGGGTGCTCAACCGCGTCCTGGTGCGCGACCACATGCCGCGGTCGCAGCGCTTCCTCTACAGCCTGGCGCACGCGGACCGCGCGCGCTGCCGCGAGCTGTGGACCACCTTCCCGCTGCGGCACTCCGAGCGCTTCATCCTGGAGGTGGTGGACGGCTTCCGGGTGGTGGAGGGCGAGGACGGCGCGGCGCCCGCGTGGCTGCCGGCCGAGGCCGGAGCGCGCGAGCACGCGGCCGGCGCCGGTGGCGCACTCGGGGCGGGAGCGGTTGGAGGAGCGGTAGGGACGGGAGAGACGAGAGGGGCGGGAGGGGCGGGAGGGACCGGAGGAGTGGGAGGAGTGGGAACGGTGGCGGGCACGTCCGGTACGCCCGGCTTGGCTGGAGCGGCCGGAGCTGCCGGGGCGGCTGGAGCTGTTGGAGCGATGGGAGCGCCGGGCGGGATGCGCCCGGTTCCGCCTCCCGGCATCTGCGTGCTGGCTTCGCGCCTGCCGCGGGGGGACCGGCCGCGTCGCCGGCACCGCCGTGACGGCTCGCCGCCGGCGGTGCCGGGATGGGTGCTGGAGCGGCAGAGCGACGGCTACGCGCTCTTCGCCGGCGCCGCGGCCAGCCCGCCGGCCGAGTCCGCCGACCGGCTCCGGTGAGGCCGTCCGCCGCTCGGCAGCCGCCGGCATCCGCCGGCCGCGCCTACCCCTCGAGCTTCTTCTGCGCGTTGCGGAACAGCAGCCAGCAGATGACGGCGAAGGCCGCCGCGCACAGGATGCCGCCGCTCACCACGCCGTTCTTGAAGGCGCCGAAGGCCGGTATCAGGCCGCCGACGTCGATGCGTTCGAGCAGCGTCGGCTTCTCCATGTGGAAGACCGAGTCGCCGACGAAGGCGACGAGGGCGATCAGCACCCCGCCGAGCGAGCCGCCGGCCACCAGGCCGGTGGCGTAGAGCATGCCCGAGGAGAGCTCGCTCTCCTCCTTGCGGCGGGTGACCCGGTCGGCCAGCGCCTTGACCATGCCGCCGATCCAGATGGGGAAGGTGGTGGAGAGCGGCAGGTACGCGCCCACCGCCCAGGACAGCGCGTGGGCGCCGGCCATCTGCGCCATGAACGCCAGCCCGACGCCGACCAGCACCGGCGCCCAGGGGAGGTTCTGCGCCAGCAGGCCCTTGATGATCGTCGCCATCAGGGTGGCCTGCGGCGCCGCCAGCTTGGGGCCGCCGATGCCGTGCAGCTCGCCGCCGCGGTAGGTCTGATCGAGCAGGAACAGGGTGCCGCCGATCACCAGGGTGGAGACCAGGACGCCGATGATGAAGCCGATCTGCTGCCGCCGCGGCGTGGCGCCGACCAGGAAGCCGGTCTTCAGGTCCTGCGAGGTGGCGCCGGCGTTGGCCGCCGCGATGCAGACCAGGGCGCCGACGCAGAGCGCCACCCCCTGGTAGACGTCGCCGGTGCGGCCGACCAGCACGAACACCACGCAGGTCGCCATCAGCGTCGCGATGGTCATGCCGGAGATCGGGTTCGAGGAGGTGCCGATGATGCCGACGATGCGGCTCGACACGGTGACGAAGAAGACGCCGAAGACCACCACCAGGAGGCCCATCAGCAGCGACCCCGGGAACTCGCCGTGCGGGAAGTGCGGCAGGACGGTGATGATCAGCGCCAGCACCAGCGAGCCGACGACCACGATGCCGATGCCGAGGTCGTCCTCGGTGCGGATCTTCTTCGCCTCGCCGGCGCCGCCGCGCAGCGACTTGACCGACTCGCTGAACGCCGAGACGATGGTGGGCAGCGTCTTGAGCAGCGTCATCACGCCGGCGCAGGCGACCGCGCCGGCGCCGATGTAGCGGATGTAGGCGCGGTAGATCCACTCGGCGTGGGCGTGGCTGGCCCGCCAGCCGTCCGAGAAGCCGAGCTTGGCCAGGTCGTCCACCAGGCGCTGCTCGGGCACCAGCCAGGAGATCAGCGGGATGAGCGCCAGCCAGGCCAGCACGCCCCCCGAGGCCAGCTCGCCGGCGATCTTGGGGCCGATGATGTAGCCGAGCCCCAGGTACTCGGGGGTGACGTCGCTCTGCAGCGTGGCGTCGGGGATGAGGCCGTCCCGCTTGGTGCGGAACCAGGTGGCGGTCTCGTTCCACAGGCCGAGGATGCCGTAGAGGAACTTGTAGAGGAGGGCCACGCCGACGCCGGCGAAGACCATCCGCGCCAGGTCGCCGCCGCGCTCGCCGGCGATCAGCACGTCGGCGCAGGCGGTGCCCTCGGGGTAGGGGAGCTTGCCGTGCTCCTTGACGATCAGCGCCCGCCGCAGCGGGATCATGAACAGCACGCCCAGGGTGCCGCCGACCGCCGACAGCATGAAGATGGTGAGGTAGTTGAAGTACTCGCCGCCGTTGGCGAGGAAGAGCAGCGCCGGCACGGTGAAGACCACCCCCGCCGCCACCGACTCGCCGGCCGAGCCGATCGTCTGGACGATGTTGTTCTCGAGGATGGTGGACTTGCCGAACCGCTTGAAGACCGCGATGGACAGCACGGCGATCGGCACCGAGGCCGAGACGGTCAGCCCGGCGCGCAGCGCCAGGTAGACCGTGGCGGCGCCGAACAGGATGCCGAACAACGACCCCAGGATGATGGCCTTGGGGGTGAACTCCGCCATCTCCTGCGACGCGGGGACGAAGGGCTCGAACTTCTCCGGGCTCGTCTCGGCCATCGGGACCTCCAGGCGCATGGGACGCCGGGTAGTGGCTCAGTTTGCCTCGGCGCGGCTCGCGAGCGTGGGAAACCGGCAGCGATGCTACGATGGACACCCGGCCGACGCAACCGCTTCCCATCCCTTCCTTTCCACCCCGCTTTCCAGCCCCGCCCTTCAGCCCCGCCCTCCATCCGATGACCCCCGAAACCGAGCGGCGCGCGTTGCTGCCCAAATTCCTGATTGTCCTGGTCGACGTCTTCGGCCTGACGCTGATCATCCCGCTGCTGGCGATCTACGCCGAGCACTTCGGGGCGACGCCGCTCCAGGCGACGCTGCTGGTCTCGGTCTACGCGCTCTGCCAGCTGTTCGCGGCGCCGCTGCTCGGCCAGATCTCGGACCACATCGGCCGCAAGCCGATGCTGGCGCTGAGCCAGATCGGTACCCTCCTCGGGTTCCTGCTGCTGGCGCGGGCGAGCGCGCTGTGGATGGTCTTCGCCGCCCGCATCATCGACGGCGCCACGGCCGGCAACCTGCCGCTGGCGCAGGCGTACATCGCCGACAACACGGCGCCGGAGCGGCGGACGCGGGCGTTTGCCCTGATCGGCATCGCCTTCGGGCTGGGTTTCTTCATCGGCCCTTCGCTGACCGGCTACCTGGTGCGCTTCGGGCTGAGCGCGCCGATCTACGCGGCGGCGGTGATGTCGTTGGCCAGCATCGTGTGCACCCTGGTGCTGCTGCCGGGCGGCGGCGGGCGGCGGGGCAGCGCCGCGCTTGTGGACGCGGCGCC
>JASLEW010000386.1 GCA_030150965.1 Thermoanaerobaculia bacterium
GGCGCCGCGGGAGCAGCGAGCGCCACCGGCGGAGTCGCGCGCCTCGATACGACGGGGCCGCCGGGCGTGCTACCCGCGGGCGAGCGGCGGCAGCGAGGAGGCTTACGGGGCGGAGTCCGCGGCGGTGCCATGGGCCTGGAGCAGAGGGGATCCCGAGGGCTCGGCGAAGATCAGAGGTAGCCCAGCGAGCGCAGGTTCTGGAGGTACTCCGCCCCGGCGGCAGCGCTCTCCGCCGTGCCCGGCAACGGTTGCCCGCGCGGCCGGCCATAGGAGCCGACCCTCGCCGGCGGCTCGGGCCAGCGGCACCGGGACGGCGGCAGCGGCAGCTCGGCGCTCTGCGGCAAGCCGAGGACGCGCAGCAGGCCGGCCGCCACCGCTTCGGGCGCCACCTCGGCGCCGGCGGCCGTCACCGCCCCGCCGGTTGCCCGGGCGCCCTGGCCGTCACCGCCGCCGTGACCGTCGTGGCCGTTACTGCCGTAGAGGCCGTCACCGCGGTCGTGGCCGTCACCGCCGTCGTGGCCGTCGTGGCCGTCACCGCGGTCGTGGCCGTCACCGCCGTCCTGGCCGTTCCGGCCGCCCGGGCCGCCCTGGCTGCCGAAGCCAGCGAGGCCGCCGAGGCCGCCGTGGTCGCGAGCGGTGCCGGCGGCGCGGGCCCCGCCGCACGCTCCGCCGCTCACCCAGAGCAGCGTCCGGCCGGCGGCCGCCGCGCCTCCCCGCCGGCCGGGATCGAGCACCACGGCGACCGCACCCCATCCCGGCTGCCCGAGCGCCTCGGCCAGCAGCCGGTCGGCGGCCTGCAGCTCGGCACGCACCAGGTCGGCGAACGCCAGGTCGCTGCCGCGCCAACCGGCGGCGGCGATGTCGAGCGCCGGCAGGTAGAGCGCCGCGGCGCGGGGCGGCGCGCCGGAGGCGGCCAGCGTGCCGGCGAAGACGCGGCGGTAGAACTCGTCCGGCAGCACCGCCCGCTCGTCCACCGCCTGCCGCTCGGCGGGGCCGAGCGCCGCCGCCAGCACCGCGGCGGCGGCGAGCCCGTCCGGCGCCAGCGCCTCCGCCTGGCGCTTCAGACCCGGCGCCGCCGCCGGGTCCGAGACCGCCCCGGCGGCGCCCTGGCGCAGCAGCTGATAGGCGTCGTGGGCGAGCACCAGGCCGGACAGCGGTTGGGCCGGAAACGTCGCCCACCAGTTCACCGCCGCGACCGGCGCGCCGCCGCGCGCCGCCAGCTCCCAGACGGTGAAGGCGCTGCGCCGGTTGGCCAGCACCGGCCGGTAGGCGGCGAGGTGCAGCGGCACCTCGACGGCGCTCCAATAGGCGCGCAGCAGGCCGCTGCGCGCGAGCGGCGTGCGGGTGCCGAGCGGCAGGAAGCTGTCGAGCGCGGCGACGCCGTGCGCGGCCGGCGCCAGACCGGTCGCCACGCTGGTCCAGAACGCCGCCGGCGGCTCGGCGGGGCGCGAGTAGCCGAAGAGCTCGCCGCCCCTGCCCAGCAGACCTGCCATCGCCGGGAGATCGCCCCGCCGCAGGAGGTACTCGGCTTCCTGGGGCAGCACCCCGTCGATGCCGAGCAGCAGCACGCGCGCACCGGGCGCCGAGGGCAGGAGCGGCGCCGGCGGCGGCTCGGCGCCGCGCGCCAGGAGAGCCACCGGCACCGCCAGCAGCAGCACGCCGCCGAGCAGCGCGCCGCTGACCCAGCGGCGCCAGCGCCACGCCGTGAGGCCCGCCGCCTGCACTCGCGCGGTGAAGCGGATCGCCAGCGCCAGCAGGCCCTGATAGAGGAGGCGCACCACCGCCCAGGCGGCCACCGCCGCCGCCGCCGCCAGCACCAGACGGTGCGGCGCGCCCGCCTGGGCCACCGCCTCGCGCGCCTCCCAGAGCGTCAGGACCAGGCTGGTGAGCCCGGCTGCCAGGGCCGTGGCCAAGGCCAGCGCCTCGATGCGGCGCACCGGCAAGAGCCGCACCATCAGGAGGACCGCCGAGCCGAGCAGCAGGAACGCCGCCGCCACCGCCGCCGCCAGGGGCGGGAACAGGTGCAGGAAGAGGACCGGCAGGTCGAGGGGGGTCGCGGTGAGGCTGCCGTTGGCCACCGCCAGCGCCGCGGCCAGCGCGGCGGCCAGCACGATGCCGCAGAGCAGGGCCACCTTGGCGGTCAGCAGCCCCAGCGTCCGCCAGGGCTTCTGCGACCGCAGGGCGTCCTGGAGCAGGAAGCGCTCCAGGCCGTGATCGAGGTAGCCGAGACGCCGCAGCTCCAGCCGCGCCCGCTCCAGGTCCGCCGCGCTACCGCCCCGGGTCTCCACCTGCCTAGTGTAGCGGAGCGCCCGTCATGAGCCAGGGGTTCGCCTGGGTGGCTTCCGGCCGGGCCGCCGGCGCCGGAGCGCGAGCCCCAGGAGCTCCCCATCGGCCACGGCCGAGCCCGAGCCATGAAGGTGGCGTGGTGCCCCCTCCCCAGCCACGCCACCGGCCGGACCGGGCAGGCGGGTCCTCTTCTTAGTGGACCGCGCGGACCGCGAGCAGGACGGTCTCGCCGGCGACCTTCGCCTCGCTGCCGCCGTCCAGGCCGTCGCGCGCCTCGATGCGGTCGGCCAGCAGCTCGTCCTGGAGGAAGGCGGCGTGCTCGGCCACGGCGTCGCGCACCCGCTGGCTGGCGGCGAACTCCACCACCACCCGGTCGGTGACCAGGAGGTCGAGCGCCTTGCGCTGCTCCTGGCCATGGCGGTTGAAGTCGCGCGCGATGCCCTCGCGCTCGAGCGCCGGCGTGACCGTGGTGTCGAGCGCGGCGAAGGCTCCCTGATCGGCGAGGAAGACCAGGTTCGCGGGGCCGCTGCGCTCGAGCGTCACGTCGCCGGGCAGCACCTCGACCGGCTCGCCGCCGAGCGTGAAAAGGTAGCGCCCCTCGGCGGCAAACGCCTGCTCCAGCAGCGCCGCGTCGAGCGCGCCGAGGTGGGCGGCGATCTCCTTCATCGCCTTGCCGTAGCGCGGGCCGAGCGCCTTGAAGTTGGGGCGGACGCTCGCCGCCACCAGCGACCGCTCGTCGTCGATCAGGCGCAGCTCCTTGACGTTGCACTCGTCGAGCACCTGGCGCGCCAGCTCGGCCTCGCCGAGCGTGGCGCGGTCGGTGGCGTCGCGCGGGCGCACGATGAGCACGCCGAGCGGCTGGCGCGTCTTCACCTTCGCCTCGCTGCGCAGCGCGAGCCCCAGGTTCTTGATGCGGATCACGCAGTCCACCTGCGCTTCCAGGCGCTCGTCGATCAGCGCCGCATCGGCCTGCGGATAGGGCGTGAGGTGCACCGACTCCGGCACCGCCGCGGCATCGGCGATGCCCGCGGCGCCGGCGGCATCGGTGGCATGGGCGGTATCGCCGGCGTCGGCGGCATAGGCGGAGTCCGCGGCATCGGCGGCGTCCACGGCACCGGCGGCGTCCGCGGCACCGGCGATGGCGGCGGGATCGGCCGCGCCGCCGCGCACCAGGTTCTGATAGATCTCCTCGCTCAGGAACGGCAGCACCGGCGCCAGCAGGCGGACCAGCGTGGCGAGCACCTCGTGGAGCGTGTGGAAGGCCGCCCGCTTGTCGGCGCCGTCGCCGGCGCTCCAGAAGCGGCGCCGCGAGCGCCGCAGGTACCAGTTGGAGAGCTCGTCGCCGAACTCCTCGACCTGGGCCATGAAGCGGTGCAGCGCGGCGCCGGCGAAGGCCTGGTGGGCCGCGGCGATCAGCCGCTGGAGGCGGCTCAGGATCCAACGGTCCAGCTCGGCGCGGGCGGCGGGCGGCGGCGCCGCGGCG
>JASLEW010000412.1 GCA_030150965.1 Thermoanaerobaculia bacterium
GCGCACCTACGGCGAGCTGCTGGCGGCGGCGGACGGCCTGGCGCGGCGGCTGCGGGCGCGCGGCGTGCGGCGCGGCGACACCGTGGCGGTGGCGCTGGGGCGCTCGCTCCAGCTTCCCGCGGCGTTGCTCGGCGTGTGGCGCGCGGGCGCCGCCTACGTGCCGCTCGATCCGGCCTACCCGGCCGAACGGCTGCTCCACATGCTGGAGGACTCCGGCTGCCGGCTGCTGCTGGCCGATGCGGCGGCGCCCGGACCGCTGGTCGAGCGCGCCCCGGGCGTGCTGTGGCTGGAGGCCGGAGGTCCGCTGCCGCCGGAGGAGCGTGCGGCGGCGCTGCCGGCGGAGGAAGCCGTGGCGGCCGGGCCGCTGGTCGAGCGCGCCCCGGGCGTGCTGTGGCTGGAGGCCGGAGGTCCGCCGCCGCCGGAGGAGCGTGCGGCGGCGCTGCCGGCAGAGGAAGCCGTGGCGGCCGGGATGGCAGGGGATCCCTCGCCGGCCGCGGTGGGCATGGACCGCGCCACGGAGGCCGCGGTGGACAGCGATCCGGCGGACCTCGCCTACGTGATCTACACCTCCGGCTCGACCGGGCGGCCCAAGGGGGTCGAGGTGTCGCACGGCGCGCTGCTCAACCTGCTGACCGCGATGGCGGCGCGCCCCGGGATGGAACGCGGCGACGTGCTCCTGGCGGTGACCTCGCTGTCGTTCGACATCGCGGCGCTGGAGCTGTTCCTGCCGCTTCTGGCCGGGGCGCGGATCGAGCTGGCCGAGCGCGAGGTGGCGGCGAGCGGCGAGCGGCTCCTCGCCCGCCTGGCCGCCGCGCGGGCGACGGTGATGCAGGCCACGCCCGCCACCTGGCAGCTGCTGATCGACGCCGGCTGGGCCGGCGACCGCCGGCTCCGGGCGCTGTGCGGCGGCGAGGCGCTGCCGCCGCGGCTGGCGGCGGAGCTGGCGGGCCGCGCCGGCGAGGTGTGGAACCTCTACGGCCCGACCGAGACCACGGTCTGGTCGGCGGTCGCGGCGGTCGAGGCCGGCGGCCCGGTGCACCTGGGAGCGCCGATCCAGGAGACGGCGCTGCATCTGCTCGACGCGGCGCTGGAGCCGGTGCCGCTCGGCGTCGCCGGCGAGCTGTGGATCGGCGGCGCGGGCCTGGCGCGCGGCTACCGCGGCCGTCCCGCGCTGACGGCGGAGCGCTTCCTGCCCGATCCCTTCGGCGGCGAGCCGGGCGGCCGGCTCTACCGCACCGGCGATCTGGCGCGCCGCGGGCCGGGGGGGCGGCTGGAGTTCCTGGGGCGCGCCGACCGGCAGGTGAAGGTGCGCGGGTTCCGCATCGAGCTGGGCGAGGTCGAGGCGGCGCTCGAAGCGCACCCGGCGGTGGCGCGCGCGGCGGCGGCGGCCGACGCCGCGAACGGCGGCCGGCTGGTCGCCTACCTGGTGCCGCGCCGGGACGGGGAGGGGCCGCCGCTCGCCGTCCCGGCCCTGCGCGCCCACCTGGCCCGCACCCTGCCCGAGCACATGATCCCGACCGCCTGGGCGGAGGTGGCGGCGCTGCCGCTCACCCCCAACGGCAAGATCGACCGGCAGGCGCTCTCGGCCCTGGCGCCGGGGGTCCGCGGCATCCCCGGCGCGGTCCCCGGAGAGGCGGCGGGAGCCGGCCCGAGCACGCCCACCGAGTCGGCGCTGGCAGGGCTCTGCGCCGAGCTGCTGGAGGTCGAGTCACCGAGCCTCGACGCCAGCTTCTTCGAGCTCGGCGGCCACTCGCTCCTCGCCAACCGCCTGGTGTCGCGGGTGCGCAGCGACCTGGGAGTGGAGCTGCCGCTGCGCCGGGTGTTCGAGCTGCCGGTGCTGCGCAGCCTGGCGGCGGAGATCTCCCTCCTGGCCGCCGCCGCTCCCGCCGCCGCCGGGCCGCCGGCGCCTGCCCCCGCGGCGCCGGCGGGGGCGCCGGTGCCCGTCCTCTCCTTCGCCCAGGAGCGCCTCTGGTTCCTGCAGCAGCTGGCGCCGGAGAGCGCCGCCTACAACCTCGCCGGCGCGCTGTGGATGCGCGGCGCCCTGGACGCCGCGGCGTTGCGCCGCAGCCTGGCCGGGATCCTGCGCCGTCATCAGATCCTGCGCACCGTCTATCCGCAGGTGGGGGGCCGGCCGGCGCCGGTCCTCGCCGCCGGCCTGGCCCTCGCTCTGCCGCTGGTCGATCTGACGGCGCTGCCGCATGGGGCGGGAGGAGAGCGGGAGGAGGGAGCCGCCGCGGCCGGCGCGCGCGCCCTCGCCGGCCGCCTCGCCCGGCAGCCGTTCGATCTCGCCGCCGGGCCGGTGGTGCGCACCACCCTGCTGCGCCTCGCGGCCGGCGAGCACCTCCTGGTGCTGAGCCTCCATCACATCGCCGCCGACGGCTGGTCGGTGGCGGTCTTCCTGCGCGAGCTGCACGCGCTCTACGCGGCGCATGCCCGCGCCGCCGCCGGCGGTCCGGAGCGCGCCGGCGGGCCGCGGGCGGCGGGGGAGGGCGAGGCCGTCCTGCCGCCGCTGCAGCTCCAGTACGTGGACTTCGCCCGCTGGCAGCGCGACTGGCTGCGCGGCGAGGTGCTCGCCGAGCGCCGCGCCTTCTGGCGCCGCATGCTGGAGGGGGCCCCCGGCGTGCTCGACCTGCCGGCCGACCGGCCGCGCCCCGCGGCGCCGACTCATCGCGGCGCGCGCCTCGTCACCCTGGCGCCGCCCGCCCTGGCGGCCGAGCTGCAACGCCTGGCGCGCCGCGGCGGCGCCACGCTGTTCATGCTGCTGCTCGCCGCCTGCGACGCGCTGCTCCACCGGGTGACGGGGGCCGAGGACCTGGTCGTCGGCACGCCGGTGGCGAACCGCCAGCGGCTGGAGCTCGAGGACCTGATCGGCTGCTTCGTCAACACCCTGGCGCTGCGCGTCGGCCTCGGCGGACGGCCCAGCTTCAGCGAGCTGCTGGCGCGGGTGCGGCGGGTCTGCGTCGACGCCTTCGGCCAGCAGGACATGCCGTTCGAGAAGCTGGTCGAGGAGCTGGCGCCGCGCCGCGACCTGGCGGTGACGCCGCTCTTCCAGGTCCTCCTGGTGCTGCAGAACGCCTCGACCGGCACCACCCTGGCCCGCGAGCGGAGCGGCGCGCCCGCCGGCGGCCTGGCGATGGAGAGCTGCGAGCTGGAGGCGGCGACCGCCAAGTTCGACCTCACGCTCCAGGCGGCGGAGCGGGACGAGGCGGTGGTCCTGGGGTTCGAGTACAGCCGCGACCTGTTCGACGCCGCCACCATCGGCCGGTTGGCCGGCCATCTCCTGGGCCTCCTGCGCGCCGCCGCCGACGAGCCCGGGCGGGCGATCGCCGAGCTGCCGCTGCTCACCGCCGCCGAGCGGCAGCAGCTGCGCGAATGGAACGCGACCGCGGCGCCCTACCGCCGGGACGCCTGCCTGCACGAGCTGATCGCCGAGCAGGCCCGCCGCACGCCGGCGGCGGTGGCGGTGGTGGACGACGCGAGCGGCGAGGCCCTGACCTACCGCGAGCTGGAGGGGCGCGCCGGCAGCCTGGCGCGCCGCCTGCGCGCCGCGGGCGTCGGGCCGGAGTCGGTGGTGGCCCTCTGCGCCGAGCGCTCCGCGGCCATGGTCGTCGGGCTCCTGGCGATCCTCCAGGCCGGCGGCGCCTACCTGCCGCTCGATCCCGGCTACCCGCCGGAGCGGCTGCTCTTCATGCTCCGGGACGCGGGTGCCCGGGTGCTGCTGGCGCAGGGCTCCCTGGTGGCCGGCGCGCCGGGGCCGGCGCCCGAGGCCGCCCCCGCCCCCCTGCCGGCGCTGGCCGCCCTGCGAGCCGCGGCGCCGGTCACCCTGCTGCTCGACGGCGACCGCGCTCCCGCCGCCGCTCCTGCCCGGGCCGCCGCTGGGTCCCCTGGCTCCGATAGCGCAGCTGGGTACGCCGGCGCCCCTGGCTCCGATAGCGCAGCTGGCTCCGATAGCGCAGTTGGCTCCGCTGGCGCCGCTGCTGGCGGCGCCGAGGCCGCCCATGCCTCCCCTCGCTCCCATGGCTCCCATGGCTCCAATGCCGCCGAGCGCGCCGCCGCCGCCGGCGCTCTGCCCGACCA
>JASLEW010000420.1 GCA_030150965.1 Thermoanaerobaculia bacterium
GGCGCCGCGGCCGGCCGGCCGCGGCCGCCCAGGCGCAGCATTGCGTCGAGCTCGCCGTGCAGGACCGCCGGCGCGCCGCCGCCCTGCGCCCGGCCGGCGCGGCCGTCCAGGGCGGCGAGATCGCGCTGGGCGGCGGCGAGGTCGCCGGTCTCCCAGGCGGCCAGGCCGTGGGCGAAGAGCGCGGCGGCGGCGATCCCTTCGTCGATGCCCTCCAGGTCGGGCAGCGGCCCCAGGTCGGCCCGCCAGTCCCGGGTCTCGATGCGGAAGCCGGCCTGCATCAGCGCCAGGTGCTCGCGGAGGCGCGGCGCGGGGTTGGCGCTGACGTCCTCCTGCATGGCGGCGAGCAGCTTCCTGGCGTCGTGGACCCGCCCCTGTTGCAGGTAGGCGTAGTGCAGCCACGACAGGGCGTGGTAGCCGCGCTCGGCGAGCCCCAGCCCGAGCCGCCGCCGGCGCTCCTCGGAGGCGGCGGCCGAGGCCTCGTTGGCCGCCGCCACCTCGTCCCACAGGCCGAGGGCGAGGAAGATGTGCGACGGCATGTGCAGGGCGTGCGCGGCGGCCGGCGCCAGGCGGGCGTAGACCCGCGCCGGCCGCAGGCCGAGCGGCGCATGCACCGGGTCGTCGTAGGCGTGGATGAGGTAGTGGACCGCCCCGGGATGGCGGGGGTTGGCGGCGAACACCTCCTCGGCGACCGCCGCCGCCCGCATGTAGGTGGGGACGTCGCGCCCCTGCTCGCAGCTGCCGAGGAGGGCCAGGGCATAGAAGGCGGCGGCCTCCGGGTCGGCCGGGTCGGCGGCGTGCAGCCGCTCCATCGCGTCGGCGTAGCGCCGGTCGCGCTCGGCCTTCTCGACCTCATCGCCATCGCCGCCGCCGTAGAGGGCCTCGACCGCCGCGAGCCAGCCGCGCTCGCGCGCCGTCGGCGCCCTGGCCTGGCGCGCCGCGGCGGTCGGCCCCAGGCGCCCCAGGGCGGCCAGCGCCGCCGGGCGGTCCTGCTGATGCCAGAGCGGATGGTTGAAGGTCATCGCCTCGCCCCAGTAGGCCATGGCGAAGCCCGGATCGCGCGCCTGGGCGGCGCGGAAGGCCGCCGCCGCGTCGTCGTACTCGAAGCTGTGCAGCAGCAGCACGCCGCGCTCGAAGTCGGGCAGGGCCGCCGCCGCGCCCGAGGTGGGGAAGCGGATCTCGCCGAGCCCTGCCCCGGCGTCGCCGGCCGCGGCGGCACCGGGGCCCTGGAGACGATGGGAGCCAGGAGAGCGAGAGAAGACGATGGGGTTGCCGGATCCGCCGGCGCTGCCGGCATCAGGCTGCCGCCGGCGCGCGCCGCCCGCCGGCCAGACGGCCGCCAGTCCCGCGACCGCCAGCGCCAGCGCTACCCGTGCCCACCGAGGCCACCGCTCCGGCCTTGTCATCTCGCCGCGTCCCCCCGCCTGCCGTCGCGCCGAAGCATAGCGCGCGGCAGGCGAGGGCCCAACTGCGGGCAGCCGACTACGAGCAGCTGAACGCCGAGGTGTCCTGGATGGGCTGGAAGGCGGTCCCCTGCGGGTTCATGAAGGACTTGACCGTGCCGGTGACGGTGTCGGTGACGGTGATCAGCACCCGCACGTTGGTGAGGCCGCCGGCGAAGACCCAGAAGCTGTTGTTGAGCGGACAGCCGTTCAGCACCTTGAGCACCAGCTCGACGTTGCTCGAGGCGAAGAACCACATGTAGCCGGTGTCGGTGGTGAGGTCCACCACCTGCGCCTGGCCGGACGTGCCGTCGGCGGTCTGCCACTGGGCCTGCACCTGGAAGCGGCTGTTGTTCAGGCACAGGGTGGTGGCGCTGGCCACGCAGGGGGCGCCCGAGGTGGTGCTGCCGGTCAGGGTGTAGGTGAGATTGTTGTCGAAGACCAGGTTGCTGCTGAAGCCGCCGGAGGTGGTCGGCGCGAAGGAGAAGTCGTAGACCAGGTACTGTCCGGCCGAGAGGTTGGTCGGCAGGGTCACCGCGGTGCCGGTGCAGGAGCCGGGGCTGGTCGTGGTGCGGAAGTTGCCGACGCTGAACGGCGCCGAGAGCGCCTGGGTGATGCTCACCGTGCCGGAGCCGTTGCAGTTGCCGGACGGCCCGTTGGGATCGGTGATGCACAGCGAGGCGCAGGGGATGACGGCGGTCTGGCCCACCGGCGTGGGCGGGAAGGAGATGTCGGCCGGCGACTGGGCCGGCATCTGGGGGGGTTGCGGCGCCGGCGCGGCGGCGAGCGGCGGCCGGGCGATGGGCTGGAGGCCCTGCGCGGCGGCGGGCCCGGCGGCGATGCCAAGGGCGGTGGCGGCAGTCAGTCCGACCAGCCCGAGCAGCACGAGACGGCGGATGGGTGAAGCGGCAAGATCTCTCATCGGGGTCCTCCCTCAGGGGGTGCCGGCGCCGGCCGGCGGGCCGCGAGACGACGAGGAAAGACCGGAACGGGACAGGGACCCGGCGGCCGGCGCCGTGATCGCCTGCGAGGGTATGCAAACCGCTGACCAGGTGCGGTCAATCGCCCGTCGGGGCGAGGCGCCGGTAGGTGCGGTTCCAATAGATCAGCGGCGGGCCCTCGGGAGCCGGCACGCCGCTCGCCACCACCGCGCCGACGTAGATGCTGTGGGTGCCGGCGGGGTAGCGGGCGTGGATGCGGCAGTCGAGCCAGGCCAGGGCGTCGACGAGGATCGGCGCGCCGGTGACGGCGGTGCCCCAGCGCCCCTCGGCGAAGCGGTCCCCCTCCTTGAGCCAGGCGAAGCGGTCGGACAGCGCCGCCTGCTCCTGGCCGAGGATGTTGACGGCGAAGACCGTTCCCTCCTCCTCCAGGAGGCCGAAGGCGTGATGGCGGTGGTCGATCACGGTGACGACGAGCGGCGGCTCCGCCGACACCGAGGCGAACGCCGAGACGGTCAGGCCGTGCACCTGGTCGCCCCGCCGGATGGTGACGATGGTGACCCCGGCGGGAAAGTGGCGCAGCGCGTCCCGGAATTCGGCTGAGGAGATCAAGGCTCCCTCGCGGTCGATGGTGGGGCATTGTCCCACACCCGCCCCCGCGGCCCGCCGCCCGCCCGGCTGCGGCGCTCGGCGGCGAGCGGCG
>JASLEW010000434.1 GCA_030150965.1 Thermoanaerobaculia bacterium
GCCGGCGCCGGCGAGGAGCGGCCGTTTCCGCCTGATCGCGCTCGCCGCGGCGGTGGTGCTGGTCCTCGCCGGCGTGCTCTACTGGCTGCACTCGCGCCAGTTCGAGGACACCGACGACGCCCAGGTGGACGGCCACATCCATCCGATCAGCGCCCGCGTCAACGGCACCGTGCTGTCGGTCAATCCCGCGGCCGAGGCGAACCGCTACGTCGCCGCCGGCACGGTGCTGGTGGACGTCGATCCGGCCGACTTCAAGGCGGCGGTGGCGAGCGCCCAGGCCGAGGTGGACCGCCTCAAGGCCAATGCCGCCGCCTCGGGCGCCGACGTGCCGGTGCAGAGCGCCAACGCCATCGGCCAGCTGCACGTCGCCGAGGCGGCGGTGGAGCAGTCGCACCGCGCGGTGGACACCGAGCGCGCCAACCTGGAGGCGGCGCGGGCGCGCGTCGCCGAGGCCCAGGCCACCTACGCGCGCGCCGAGGCCGACCGCCAGCGCTACGCCAACCTGCTCGACAAGCAGGAGATCTCGCGCTCGGAGTACGACCGGCGGCTGGCCGATGCGCACACCTCGCTGGCGGCGCTCGACGCCGCCAAGTCCGACGTGGTGGCGGCCGGGGCGCGGGTCGCCCAGGCGCAGGCGGGCATGGCGCAGCAGGAGGCCAACCTCACCAAGGCGCGCACCGCGCCGCAGCAGATCGCCGAGGTGCGGGCGCGCTTCGGCTCGGCGAGCGCCGACCTGGCGCGGGCCGAGGCGCAGCTGGAGACGGCGAAGCTCAACCTCTCCTACTGCCACATCGTGGCGCCGGTGGCCGGCATCGTCGGCCGCAAGAGCGTCGAGTCGGGCCAGCGCGTGCAGCCCGGCCAGGAGCTGCTCACCATCGTGCAGCTCGACGACGTCTGGGTGACCGCCAACTTCAAGGAGACGCAGCTGCGGCTGATGCGCGACGGCCAGCCGGCCGAGATCCACGTCGACGCCTACGGCATCACCCTGCCCGGCCACGTGCAGAGCATCGCCGCCGCCACCGGCGCGGTGTCGAGCCTGCTGCCGCCGGAGAACGCCAGCGGCAACTTCGTCAAGGTGGTGCAGCGCATCCCGGTGCGCATCCGCCTCGACCACGGCCAGGACCCCAACCACCGCCTGGTGCCCGGCATGTCGGTCGATGCCACGGTGACGGTGCGGTAGGGAGGAGGCGCGGAGACCGTCCCACGCCGGCGTGGGGAGGCCGCCGCGGCGGTGCCCCTTTCCCGCGGCCGCGGCGGAAGCGGGGGCGCCGCCGGCCGGCAGCGCTCAGCGGCTGAGCAGGACGGCCGCGAGCACGAGGGCGGCGAGGAGCAGCGCCGCCGCGGCGAGCAGCAGGGCGCGGCGGCGGGTGCCCGGCGGCCCGAGCAGGCGGGAGATGCCGCGCAGGTGGGAGAGGAGGCGGACGCGCAGCGCCTCCTCCAGCTCGTCCAGGGCGGCGAGCAGGGCGGCGGCCGAGGGGTAGCGGTCGTCGGGGTTGCGCGCCAGGCACTTCAACACCACCACGTCGGCGGCCGGGGGCAGCTCGGCGTTGGCCTGGCTGGGCAGGCTGAACCTGCCGCCCGGCGGCTGGCCGGTCAGCAGCTCGAAGAACAGGACGCCGGCGGCGTAGAGGTCGCTGCGCGGGTCGGGCGCGGCGTTGCGGCGGCCCACCTGCTCGGGCGCCAGGTAGTGGAAGGAGCCCAGGGCGTAGGCGCCGGTGCGCAGCGTCGAGTCGAGCTCCGACACCACGTCGATCTCGCTGGGCCCGAAGTCGGCGATCTTGACCGCCGCGGCGCCGGGCGCGACCAGCAGGTGGCGCGGCGAGAGGTGTCCATGCACGAAGCCGCGGCCGTGGGCGTGGGCCAGGCCGCGGCAGAGGCCGCGCATCACCGCGATGGCCTGGGGGAGCGGCGGGCGGCCCTGCTCCAGGAGCCGTTCGAGCGAGACGCCGTCGAACAGCTCGGTCGCCAGGTAGAGGTGGTCGCCGTCCTGGCCGGTGCCCAGGACCTGCAGGATGTTCGGGTGCTTGAGCGCCATCGCCGCCTGGATCTCGCGGTGGAAGCGGGCGATGATCGGCGGCATCGGCGGCATCGGCGAGGCGGCGGCCGGCTCGGGGCCGCCGGCGGCCGGTGAGACGGGAGGGGACGGCGGGGAGGCTGCCGCGGGCATGGCGGGGGAGGCGGCCTTCGCCCGGCCCGGCGCCGGCGGAGCGGCGGTCAGCAGGTGGAGCGCGAACACCTTGAGCGCCACCACCGCCCCGCCCGGCGCCGCCGCCTTGTAGACGCTCGAGGCGCTGCCCTCGCGCAGCGGTTCCAGGATGCGGTAGGGGCCGATGGTCTCAGGGGTCTCAGGGCTCATCGGACTCGAAGATCATAACCGTGTCGCCGATGGCGACGCGGTCGAGCGGCGACAGCACGGCGCGGCTGACGGCGAGGCCGTTGAGGCGGGTGCCGAAGCTGCTGCCGAGGTCGGTGAGGACGTAGGCGCCGTTCTCCCAGGCGATGCGCAGGTGCTCCTTGCTGGCGTTGGGATCGGTCAGCGCCAGGCTGCAGGTGCGCGAGCGGCCGATCGACGCCGGCTCGGCGCCCAGCTCCAGGGTGAGCCCGCGCTCGGGGCCCTCCAGCACGTAGAGGCGGGCGGGCTCGCGGTGCCCCGGCGCCTGTCCCAGGGCCTGGAGCGCCGCGGCGGCGTCCCCGGCGCTGGCGGCGGTGGCGGCCTCCGCCGTGGCGGCTCCGAGACCCGCTGCAGGGCCGGAGG
>JASLEW010000551.1 GCA_030150965.1 Thermoanaerobaculia bacterium
GAGGGGCCGCGCGGCCGCGGCGGCTGCGGGCCGCGGGAAGCCGGCCCCCGGCGCTCGCCCGGGTCCTGGTAGCCGCGCTGCCGGTACTTTCGTTCGTCGGACACGATCGGTTTCCTCGCCGCAAGTCTAAGCCGGTTCGGCCAGGGGCGCCAGCAGCTCCACCTCGTCGCCCTCCGGCTGGAAGAGCGCGGCGCCCACGGTCCCGGGGCCGGCGTGGGTGCCCACGGCCGGCCCGATCTCGCTCACCAGCAGCTCGCTGACCACGAAGCTCGCGGCAAGCAGCGCGCGCAGCCGGTCGGCCCAGATCGGCGCCTTGGCGTGGCCCACCGCCGCCACCACCGGCCGGCCCGGTTGCAGGCGCTCGGCGAACAGCTCGACCAGGCGCGGCTGGGCGGCGCGCCCACCCCGCACCCGGTCTACCGCCACCACCTCGCCGTCGACCAGGCCGAGGATCGGCTTGACCCCCAGGACCTTGCCCATCAGGGCGCGGGCCTTGCCGATGCGGCCGCCGCGCGCCAGGTACTCCAGCGTATCGACCACGAAGAGCACGTGCAGGCGTCCGCGCCAGCCCGCGACGCGCCGCGCGATGGCCGCCGCGTCCAGGCCGCGGCGCGCCAGCCGCGCGGCGAACAGCGCCTGGAGACCCAGGCCCAGGCTGATGCTGCCGCCGTCGACGACCTCGAGCGCCAGCGGCCGCTCGCCCTCCGGCCGCAGCGCCGCCAGGGCCGGACGCGCCTCCTCCGCCACGGCGCGGGCGTTGACCACGGTCTGCGACAGCCTGGCCGACAGGTGCACCGAGACGATGTCGCGGCGCGCCGCCACCTCGCGGTAGGCGCGCAGGAAATCGCCGCGCGGCGGCGGGTTGGTGCGCGGCGAGGCCGGCCCCGCCGCGAGCCGGTCGTAGAACTCCCGCGCCCCCAGGTCGGCGCCGTCGTGATAGATGCGGTCGCCGAAGATCACCAGCAGCGGCACCACCTCGATGCCGTGGGCGCGGGCCAGCTCGGCCGGCAGGTCCGAGGTCGAGTCGGTGACCACCCCGACCTCCGCCTCGGGCTCCGCGACCGCCACCACGCCCGCCGCCTCCAGCTCCCGCAGCACCCGCACGATCTCGCCGTCGGTCGCCGGCAGGGCGTCGAGCAGCCTGCCGACCGTCGGCGCGCCGGGGATCGCCGCCAGCACCTCGCGCTGCCGGGCGGTGAGGTCGGGGCCCGCGGCGCCGCCCCCGGGTCCGGCGCGCAGCCGCGCGGCGCGGCCGGGAGCGTCGTGGACCTTGTCCTCCAGCGCCTGGATGATGAGCCCGCTCATCGGCTCGGCGATCTCGCGTTCGCCCGCGCCGCGGCCCTGCGCCCGATCGTCGTCGGCCGCCGCGGGCAGCACCCGCAGCGGACCCGCGTCGAGGTGGCTCAGGCGGCAGAACGCCTTGACGCCGCGGGCGGAGCCGGCCGCCGCCGCCGTCACCTCGCCGGCCACCAGCGTCACCTCCCCGGCCTGGTGCACCAGCCGGCCCGAGAGCCCGGCACGGTGCAGCGCCCGCAGCAGCTCGAGGAACGGCAGGAGCGCGAGATCGCCGACCAGCGCCTCCAGGCGCTCGTCCGCCTCGACGCCCACCTCGCGCCCGAGCAGCAGCACGTGGACGCGGTGCACCAGCTCCCGCTCCGCGAGGCCGCCCGCCGCCAGGAAGCAGACCTCCGCCGGCAGCTCCAGGCCCTCCTCCTCCCGCTCGCCCAGCAGCAGCAGGGTGCGCTGGCCGTTCAGCCAGGCCGCCGGCAGCCCCTCGGCCAGCAGCGCGAGCGGCGCGATCACCACCGGCGCCGCCAGCTCCTCGGCGAAGCGCCGCCCCTGCCGCGCGTCGACGGCGGGGATCACCTCGTAACCCAGGGCGGCGAGGCCGTGCGCCAGCGGCTTGCGCCGGGCGGCCTGCGGTTCGGCGAGGACGACGGTTGGGCGAGGCATGAAAAAAACCTTTTCTTTGATCGCTGTCTTGCGCTGGTGCTGGGTTTTGTGAGATCCGGTCCCGGGCGGCCCGGGCGGCAGGCCGCCGGACCGATCGCCGAAGCATACGCTTGCCGGGCGCCGCCGCGGCAGGGAGGATCACCCGTACTGGAACTCGGCGATCACCGGCAGGTGGTCGCTCGCCACCCGCGACACCTGGAGGCGGCAGCGGCGGACGCCGACCAGGTGCAGCGGGCCGCGGAAGTAGATGCGGTCGAGGCCGCCGCGCGGCGAGAAGGAGGGGAAGGTCAGCAGCGGCAGCGGCCGGCCCGGGCGCCGCCGGCGCGGCGGGCGGCGGTCGGTGGCGCAGGCGAACCCCAGGCCGGCGGTGAGCGCCGGGCGCAGCAGCGAGCGCCAATCGTTGAAGTCGCCGGCCACCAGGCAGGGCGCGTCGGGACCCAGGCCGGCCAGCTCGGAGGAGCGGGCGAGCAGCTCCACCTGGCGGTCGCGCTCGCGTGCCGAGAGCCCCAGGTGCAGGTTGAACACCTCCAGCGCCGGCCGGCCGGCGAGGACGGCGATGCTGGTGTGCTGGCAGCCGCGGCGGATCCAGCTGCTGGCGACCGACAGGTCGATGTTGCGCTCGCGCAGGATGGGAAAGCGGCTGAGGGTGGCGTTGCCGTAGCGGCCCCGGCGCAGGCTCACGTTGTGGCCGACGGCAAAATGCGGGAATCCCAGCTCGGCGGCCAGCTCGCGCGCCATGTCGAGGTGGCGCGAGCGCGGCGCGCCGTCGTCCACCTCCTGGAGCAGCACGACGTCGGGATCGTGGTGATACAGGATGCGGATGATGCGCTCCGGCCGGAAGCGGCGATCGACACCGATGGCGCGGTGGATGTTGTAGGACACGACGCGGATCAGCAAACCCACCCCCCGATGCGCTGCCCCGGCTGCCACTGCCGCCCGCGGCCGGCAGCCGCCGGGCGACGCACTATAGTAGCCGCATGGCGGGCCGTCTTTTCACCGCCGGGCACTCGACGCGCCCGATCGCCGAGCTGCTCGCCATGCTCGCCGAACCCGGGGTCGAGCTGCTGGTCGACGTCCGCCGCTTCCCCGGCTCGCGGCGCCATCCCCAGTACTCCCGCGACGCCCTGGCGGCGAGCCTCGCCGCCGCCGGCATCGGCTACCGGCACGAGCCGGACCTCGGCGGCCGGCGGCAGCCGCTCCCCGGCTCGCCCAATGCCGCCTGGCGGGTGGCGGCCTTCCGCGGCTACGCCGACCACATGGAGACGGCCGAGTTCGGCGCCGCGCTCGCGCGGCTGCTGCGGTCGGCCGAGGAGGCGCCGGCCGTCATCCTCTGCGCCGAGGCGGTGCCCTGGCGCTGCCACCGGCGCCTGATCTCCGACGCGGCGGCGGCGCGGGGCTGGGAGGTCGTGCACCTCCTGGCGCCGGGCCGCAGCGAGCGCCATGCGCTCGACCCCAACGCGCGGGTGGTGCCGGGGCCGGGCGGCCCGCGGCTGGTCTACGACGGCGGCACGCCGCCGGCCCTGCCCTTCGGCGGGCCGTGACCGCGCCGCCGGGGTGCCCCGGGAGCCGAACCGGGGAGCCCCCCAGGGT
>JASLEW010000557.1 GCA_030150965.1 Thermoanaerobaculia bacterium
CGCTGGCCGCGTCGCGGCGCCGCCGGCATCGGCCCGGCGGCATGAGCGGCCGCCGCCTCCGCCGCCGCGCCGGCCGCGGACGGTGCCGTGTCGTTCCACTCGCAGCGGAGCTGATGCAGCTCCGCCGCCGAGAGCAGCGGCAGCTGCGCCAGGCGGATGCCCGCGGGCGCCGCGGCGGCGCCGGCGAGCAGCGTGTGGAAGTGGCCGAGCAGGCGCTCGACGGTGACCGCATCCCAGAGCGCCGTGGGGTACTCGGCGAGCACCTCCCAGGCGTCCGGCGCGGCGTTCTCCGGCGCCGTGTCTTGCCGGGCGAGCGGCGACACGGCGACCAGCAGGTCGAACTTGGCCGTCCCCGAGTCGCCGCGCCGCGGCTCGAGGCGGAGGGCGCCGTCCGCGCCCGCCTGCACGGCGCGCGGCGCGAGCGGCTCCTCGAGCACGAGCATCACCTGGAACAGCGGGTTGCGCGCCAGGTCGCGGGTGGGATGCAGCTCCTCGACCAGGCGCTCGAACGGCAGATCCTGGTGGGCGTAGGCGCCGAGGCACGCCCGCCGCACCCGGGCGAGCAACTCGTCGAGCGTCGGGTCGTCGCCGACCCGCGCGTCGAGGACCAGGGTGTTGACGAACAGGCCGAGGAGGTGCTCCACCTCGGGCCGGCGGCGGTTGGCGACCGGCGAGCCGACCGCGATGCGGTCCTCCCCGCCCTCCTCTTCCGCCGCGTCGGCGCGCAGCCGGGCGAGAAGGGCCTGGAAGATCCCGAGCAGCGCCATGAACAGGGTGACCCCGTGGCCGCGGGCGAGTTGGCTCACCGCCGCGGCGGTCGCCGCGGGGACGCGCAGGACACGGGTGGCGCCGCGCACCTCGTGCGCCACCGGATGCGGCCGGTCGGTGGGCAGCGCGAGCGGCGCCAGGCCGGCGAGCCGCCGCCGCCAGTAGGCGAGCTGGAGATCCATCGCGCCGCTCGCCAGCCACGCCGCCTGCCAGGCGGCGAAATCGTGGTACTGCACCGGCAGGGGAGGCAGCGCCGCCGGCGCCGCCCCGGCACGCGGCCGGCCGGCCGCGTAGAGCGCCACCAGTTCGTCGAGGAAGAGGCCCAGCGACCAGCCGTCCGACACCAGGTGGTGGAAGGTGGCCAGCAGCCGGTGCTCGGTGGGCGCCAGGCGCAGGAGCAGCGTGCGGCAGAGCGGCCCGCGGGCGAGGTCGAAGCCGCGCCGCGCCTCCGCCCGGCCGCGGCGCTCGGCCTCGCGGCGCCGCGCCGGCGCGGGCAGCGCCGCGAGATCGATCAGCGGCAGGACTGCCGCGGTAGGAAGGCGGCCATTCCCGGCGTGCCCGGCACGCCCGGCCGGCGGCCAGGGCAGGATGCGCACCACCGGCTCGCCGTCCGCGACCGTCGCACCGTCCGCCGTCGGCACGCCGCGCGCGGCCCCTTCCACCGCGGCTTCGCTCGTCGCGGCTGCGCTCGGTTCGGCCGCGGCCAGTGCCGGCACCGCGCTCGCGCCGCCGGCCACGGGGAAGACGGCGCGCAGGGCCTGGTGCCGCCGCATCACCTGCGCCAGGGCGGCGGCGAGCAGCGGCCAATCGAGCGGGCCGGTGAGCGCGATGGCTCCCGGCACGTTGTAGAGCGCGGTGCCCGGGGTGAGCTGCTCCAGGAACCAGAGGCGCCGCTGGGCGAACGACAGCGGCAGGGCGTCGCCCGGCGCGTGCGGCAGCGGCCTCACCGGCGGTGCGGCCGGCCGCGCCGACGCGGCGGCGATGCGCTCGGCCAGGGCGGCCACGGTCGGCGCGGCGAACACCGCCGAGACCGGCAGATCGACGCCGAAGAGCCGCGACACCTGGGCGACGACGCGCGTCGCCAGCAGCGAGTGGCCGCCCAGGGCGAAGAAGTCCTCGTGCACCCCGACCCGCGGGCGGTCGAGCAGCGCCGCCCACACCCCCGCCAGCAGCTCCTCGGTGGGTGTGCGTGGCGCGCGGTCGCCGCCGGCACCGGCCGGCCCACCGGCAGCCAGGGGCCGCGCCCCGGCGGCGCGGCCGGCGAGGGCGCGCCGATCGACCTTGCCGCTGCTGTTGAGCGGCAGCGCCGGCAGCTCCAGCCACGCGCCCGGATGCATGTAGGCCGGCAGCCGCTCGGCCAGGAAGGCGCCGAGGTCCGCCGGCAGCCGCGGCGCGACGAAGCCGACCAGCCGCGGCCCGCTCGCGGCTGGCGCCGGCTCCTGCCGCGGCGCCGGCGCCGGGAGCACCGCCACCTCGCCGATCTCGGGGTGGCCGGCGAGCACGGCCTCGATCTCGGCAGGCTCGACGCGGAAGCCGCGGATCTTGACCTGGTCGTCGAGGCGGCCCAGGAACTCCAGGCCGCCGCCGTGCAGGCGCCGGACGAGGTCGCCGGTGCGGTAGAGGCGCGTGCCGGCAGCTCCCCAGGGATCGGGCACGAAGCGCTCGGCGGTCCATTCCGGGTGGCCGAGGTAGCCGCGCGCCAGCACCCCTCCCAGGCAGAGCTCGCCGGGGATCCCCGCCGGCCGCGGGTGACCGCGCCGGTCGAGCACGCGCGCCACGCGTCCCGGCAGCGGGCACCCGAGCGGCACGGGCCCGCCGTCGCCCTCTCCCGGCCGCAGCTCGTGGAGAGTGGCCGAGACCACGGCCTCGGTCGGACCGTAGCAGTTGAGCAGGCGCACCGCGGCGAGCGGCGTGCGGGCCAGCCGGCGGGCGGTCTCGGCGCGCAGCTCCTCGCCGGAGACGCCGATCAGGCGCAGCGCGGCCGGCGGCGCGCCCAGCTCCGGCGCGTCCTCCACCCAGCGCGCGAAGAACGCGGTCGGCACGTCGGCGACGGTGACGCCGCGCGCCGCCGCTTCCCGGGTCAGCTCGCGCGGCCCCCACATCTCGCGGCCGCGCAGCACCAGGGTCGCGCCCGCCATCAGGGTCGAGAAGATCTGCTCGACCGCGGCGTCGAAGGCCGCCGACGGGAACTGCAGCACGCGGTCGGCGGCGCTCAGCCGGTAGGCGCGCGCCCAGGTCAGGCAGTGCGCCACCGCCGCGGCATGGGTCACCGCGACGCCCTTGGGCCGGCCGGTCGATCCCGAGGTGTAGATGAGATAGGCGAGCTGCCCTGGCACCACCGGCTCGGCCGGCTCCGGATCGCCCGCCAGCGCCGCCAGGGAATCGATCAGCAGCAGCGGGACGCCGGTATCCGCCAGCCCGCCGGCCAGCCGCCGTTGGGTCACCAGCACCGCGGCGCGCGAGTCCTCCAACAGCCAGCGCTGCCGTGGCGCCGCCTGGTCCGGGTCGAGCGGCAGGTAGACGCCGCCCGCCGCGACGATGGCGAGCGCGCCCACCACCAGGTCGGCCGAGCGCTCGACGAGCAGCGCCACCGGCCGCTCCGCCCCGGCGCCGAGCAGCGGCCGCAGGCGCGCGGCGAGCGCCTCCGCGCGCGCCAGGAGCGCCGCGTAGCTCAGCACCTCCTCGCCCACGACCACCGCCGCCGCGCCGGGCATCCGCCGGGCGCGCTCCGCCACCTGCGCGTGCAGGAGCGCGGGCGGCCCGCCCGTACCGCGGAGATCAGAGCTAGCGCCGGCAGCAGCAAAGCCATCGCCCTCGCCGGTCAAGCCGACGGCGCCGAGATCGCCGCCCCAGACCGAGCTCCACTCGCGCAGCAGCTCCTCGCGCTCGGCCGCGGCGAGCAGCGGCAGGTCGGCGGCCGGCAGGTCCGGCGCGGCGGCGCCGGCCGCGAGGAGGGTGCGGAGATGCCCCAGCATCCGTTCCACCGTCGCGGCGTCGAACAGATCGGCGTTGGCTTCGAGCGACAGGCCGAGGCCGCCGCCCGCGAGGTCGGCCACCACCAGCGTCAGCTCGAGCTGCGCCCGGCGCTCGGCGAGCGCCATCGAGGTCAGCCGCAGGCCGGGCGCCAGCTCGATCGACGCGCCGTCCTCGCCGAGCGCGAAGGCGGCGAGCCCCGGGGGGTCGCCCGGCCGCAGGGGCTCGAGCGCCAGCATCGCCTGGAAGAGCGGCGGGCGCGCCGGATCGCGCTCCGGCCGCAGGCGCTCGGCGAGCAGCGCGAAGGGGTAGCCGGCGTTCTCCAGCGCCCCCAGCGCCGTCCGCCGCGTGCGGCCGATCAGCGCCCGCAGCGACGGCGCCCCCCGCAGGTCGGCCCGCAGCGCCACGGGATTGACGAAGTAGCCCACCACGCCGCCCCAGCGGCCCGCGTCGCGGCCGGAGGTGGGAGTGCCGATGGCGAAGTCCTCCTGATCCGCGTAGCGTCCGAGCTGCACCTGCCAGACCGCGCCGAGAGCGGCGAAGAGCGTGGCGCCCTCCTCGCGCGCCCGCCGGCGCAGCTCGGCGGCCAGCGCCGCCGGCAGCTCGGCGCCGCGCGCCAGCCCGCGCCAGGTTTGCTCCGCCGGCCGCGGCCGGTCGGTCGGCAGGTCCAGGTCGGGCACCGCGCCGCGCTCGCCCGCCAGCTCCGCGCTCCAGAAGCGCCACCACCGCTCGCCCGCCGGCCCGGACAAGCGCTCGCGCTGCCAGCGCGCGAAGTCGAAAAAGGCAGGCGAGGAGGAAGGAATCGGCGCCAGGTCGGCGAGGGCGGGCGGCCCCGACGAAATCGGAGCTACCGGAGCCGGGAGATCGGCGGGAGCCACCGAAGCCTGGAGAGCTGGGGGAGCCATCAGAGCCGGGGGAGCCGGAGAAGCCGGCGGCGCCAGGCGCTCCGCCGGTGCGGCCACCGCGCCGCCGGGCCCGCCGGCCGCGGCCAGCCGCGGCCACAGGGCCCCCAGGTCCCGTGCCAGGATGGCGAGCGACCAGAAATCGACGACCAGGTGATGGATGACCAGCAGCAGAACGCGCTCGCCGCCGGCGCGGGTGAGGAGCCGTGCCCGGATCAGCGGCCCGCGCGCCAGATCGAAGGGCTGCCACGCCGCCTCCGCCAGCCGCCGCCGCAGCTCCTCGTCGCTCCATGCCGCCGCGTCGACGACCGCGAGATCGACCGCGGGATGAGGCAGCACCCGCTGCACCACCCCGTCACCGGCCGGCGGGAAGATGGTGCGCAGCGCCGCATGCCGCGCCGCCAGCAGCGTCAGCGCCCGGCGCAGCGGCGCCTCCTCCAGGAACCGGCCGCGGGCCGCCACCGCCACGTTGTAGGCCCCGGCCGCCGGCCCCAACCGTTCGAGGAACCAGAGCGCCTCCTGGCCGATGGCCAGCGGCCCATCGACGGCCGGCCCGGCGTCCCGCTCCGCCCGTGCGCCGCCTTCCTCCACCTCGCCGGCGGGCCTGGCCGGCCGGCCGGGCCCCGCCACCGCTCGATGCTCCCCGCCAGCATCGGGCTCAGGTCCGGCTCCGCCCGCGCCCTGCGCCGCTCCGGCCGGAGCGGCGCCGAGCACGGGCGGAGCACTACCAACTGAGCTATAGCCCCTCGGCAGCCGGGACGGGAACC
>JASLEW010000590.1 GCA_030150965.1 Thermoanaerobaculia bacterium
GCCGAGGAGCTCGCCGCCGCCCTGCGCGGCCGGCTGGCCGGCCCCCGCCTCGCCGGAGCGGCGGCGCGCCTGGTGCGGGAGGTCAGCGTCCTGGGCGCCGGCTACCTCAACTTCTTCCTCGACCGGCCGGCGGTGACCGCCGCCCTGGTGGCCGCCGGCGCCGCGCCGGCGCCCGCCGCCGCGCGCCCCGGCAAGGCGATCGTCGAGCACACCAACATCAACCCCAACAAGGCGGCGCACATCGGCCACCTGCGCAACGCCGTGCTCGGCGACGTCCTGGCACGCTGCATGCGGAGCCTGGGCCACACCGTCGAGGTGCAGAACTACATCGACGACACCGGCGTGCAGCTGGCCGACGTGGTGGTCGGCTTCCTCGACCTGCGCCGCCTCGGCGCGGCGGAGGTCGCGGCCCTGCCGGAGCCCTTCGACTACCTGTGCTGGGACCTCTACAGCGAGGTGCGGCGGTGGTACGAGGCGGACGGGCCGGAGGCCGCGGCCGAGCGCCGGCAGCTGGTCCGCGACACCCTGCACCAGCTGGAGGCCGGCCGCGGCGAGCGCGCCGAGATGGGGCGGCTGGTGGCGCGCCGCGTCGTCGGCCGCCATCTCGCGACCATGCGCCGGCTGGGCATCTCCTACGACCTGCTCACCCACGAGAGCGACATCCTGGCGCTGCATTTCTTCGACCTCACCTTCGCCCGGCTCAAGGAGAGCGGCGCCGTCCATCTGGAGACCGCGGGCAAGAACCAGGGCTGCTGGATGATGCCGCTCGCGCAGAGCGAGGAGTTCGCCGGCCTGGAGGACCCCGACAAGGTGATCGTGCGCTCCGACGGCACGGTCACCTACGTCGGCAAGGACATCGCCTATCAGCTGTGGAAGTTCGGCCTGCTGGGCAAGGACTTCGGCTACCGCCGCTGGGAGGACGAGGGGGTGTGGGAGACCGCGGCGGAGAGCGCGGCGGCCCATCCGCCGTTCGGCGGCGCCGACCGGGTCATCAACGTCATCGACAACCGCCAGAGCTATCTGCAGAAGATCGTGCGCGCCGGCCTCGACGCCCTGGGCCACCGCGAGCAGGCGGAGCGCTCGGTGCACTTCGCCTACGAGATGGTGGCGCTTTCGGCGGACACGGCGCGCCAGCTCGGCTACCGCGGCGGCGGCGACGAGGGCGACCGGGCGCTGGAGATGTCCGGCCGCAAGGGCGTCGGCGTCAAGGCCGACGACCTGATCGATCAGCTGGAGGCGAAGAGCCGCGAGGAGATCAGGAAGCGCGATCCACACGACGCTGAAAACGCCGGCGAGGGCGCCGGCCTCGACGCGCTGGCCCACCAGATCGCCGTCGCCGCGCTGCGCTTCTACATGGTCAAGGCGACCACCAACCGGGTGATCGCCTTCGATTTCGACGAGGCGCTCAACTTCGAGGGCGAGTCGGGCCCCTACCTCCAGTACTCGCTGGTGCGCGCCGCCAACATCCGCCGCCGGCTGACGGCGGCCGGCCTGGCCGACGCGGTGGCGCCGGCGGAGGTCGCGGCGCTGCCCGCGGACCACTTCACGGGCGACCTCTGGGAGCTGATCCTGGAGGCGGCGCAGGGACCCGAGCTGGTGGACAAGGCGATCGATGCGCTGGAGCTGTCGCTGGTCGCCCGCCAGGCGCTGCAGCTCGCCCAGCGCTTCAACTCGTTCTACCGCGGCCATCCGATCTTGCGCGAGGGCGACGCCGGGCGGCGCGCCGCGCGCCTCGCCGCGGTGCAGGTCTTCGCCGGCGCCCTGGCGGCGCTGGCCGATCTGCTGGGCATTCCCATCCCGGAAAGGATGTGACATGGAACCGCAATCCTTCGTCCCACCTCCGCCCGCGCCGCGCAAGACGTCGCCCTGGGTCTACGTGGGCTGCGGCTGCGCGTTGCTCGTGCTGCTGGCGATCGGCGCCGGCGTGGTGATCTTCAAGAAGGTCGCCGAGGAGGGCCACAGGTTCAAGGAGGGGATGACCAACCCGCGCGTGCGCGAGGAGCGCACCCACGCCCTCCTCGCCTACAGCGAGCTTCCTGCCGGCTACTACCCGGCGGGGGCGCTCTCGATCCCGTTCGTCTTCGACATGGCGATGCTCAGCGACCGGCCGCCGGAGGGGAGCGGCAGGCCCGACCTCGGCGATCACGGCTTCGTCTTCATGAAGCTGAAGCTGGGTCACATCCCCGACACCCCGGAGGGCCGGCGGCGCATGCTCTTCCACACCAACGGCCAGGCGGGCTGGGAGCAGAACTCGGGCCTGCGCATCGAGTCGCACGAGGAGCTGGGCGACGGCGACCTCGACGCCGGCGGCGCCCACATCCTCTACCGCGCCTCCCGCGGCGACGTCCAGATCAACAACCGCCGCCGCCAGGGCATCTCCAGCGTGATGCTGATCGACTGCCCGGACCACCGCATCCGCTTCGGCATCTGGTTCGGGCCCGACCCCGCCCCCGGCCAGCCCACATCCAGCCTGGACAAGACCGGCACCCCGGCCGACCCGAAGGCGATCGGCGACTTCGTCAACCACTTCAAGCTCTGCGCCGGGGGGGATTAGAAACAGCCCATCGCTGCGGTCCGCGCCAGCGATCACGGCCAGTACGGCGACTGCTGCTCCGGCAGCCGGTCTCAATTCGCCGAGCCGGCTGCGCTCCAGCCGCCGGCTGCCGTGGCGCCGGCTCGCGGCTGAGCGCATGCCTCCCGGCCTTTCGCCGCCGAGATCAGCCAGTCCGCGGGAGTCTCCGCACCACTGGCCGCGGCGCAGATCGCCCTCCTGCAGGTGCACGGGCCGGTCTGGATGCACCCTCCTGCGAGGGGCGAAAGCACGCACTGGGAACAGCCGGCAGATACCACCTGACAGGCCATCCCGCATTGGGCGTGGGCGGGGGAAGCTGCGAGCAGGAAAACCAAGCCGAGCGCGACCGCGGTGCACACGATAACAGTGCCGTCCAACCGCTTTCCCATCACGTTCTCCTCTCAGGACGCCTTGCGGACGAAGCAGCGAGGGGCCGCTGCCGCGGCGCCACCGGCAGCTTGACTATACAACCCTCGCGGCGGCCGAGCGCGCAGCGGGGCACACGCGCCGCACCTGCTTCGACACGCGACACGCCGCCGTCACGGCGCGCACCTGAGCCCTTCCTCCGCCCGGCGCAGCGCCTGGCCCCAACTGGTGAGCGGCGCCGTGGCGCGAGGCGCCTCGACGACCGAGGCGAAGGCGGCTCGACAGAGACGGCGGAAGGCGGGTTGGCGCTCGCGGCGCCAGCGCTCGGCGAGCGCCGGCAGCGGCGCGTCATGGAGGTTGCCCAGCGAGAGGTGGCGTGGGAACCCATACTCGAGCGGCACCACCTCGCCGTCGGCCTCGATCACGAGCGGCTGTACGAGCGCGGAGAGCGGTGAGCAGATGTCGGCATCGGCTTCGGTGGCACCGGCGAAGAACTGGCCGGCGCGTCCGGCGATGGCGCGGCGGCTCACGAAGTCCAGATGAACGCGCAACCTCTCGCCATAGCGCTCCTGGAGCTCCGCGGCAACCAGGAACGCCCAGCTCCCCTCCTCATCGTCCGGACACTCCTCGGCCAGGATCTCGCCAGCCCGTCCGGCCGGCTCGAGCGGATGGATCTGCAGCAGGCGCGCTCCCTGCTCGACGGCGAAGGCGGCAACCCAGTCGAGCTCGTGCAGGTTGTGCTGCGTGAGAGTGAAGAGAAACCCGAACGGCAGGCCGGTCCGCCGCAGACCGGGCAGGCGTCCGGACATCGTGGCGAAGGCGCGTGGGTCGCTGCGCATGCGGTCGTGCGAGGCCGGCATGCCGTCGAGGCTGATGACCAGAAGATCGAGAGCACCGGCAAGTGAGGCGAGGCGGCGCTCGTCGAGCAGCATGCCGTTGGTGGTCAACGCCGTGAACATGCCGAGCCGGCGGGCGGTGCCCAGAAGCTCCGGCAGCGGGGGGTACAGCAGCGGTTCGCCGCCCGATACCGCCATCGCCGTGTAGCCCTCGGCGGCGGCGGCGTCAAGAGCCTTGCACAGGAGCCCCACGGCCAGGCCGCCGCGCACCTCGGGACCCGAGGACGAGTAGCAGTGAAGGCACCGTAGGTTGCAGCGGCGAGTCGGGTGCACCTGGACGACCCGTGTGGCTCCCGTGCAGCTCATGGGGTCCCGTCTAGATGCCCGCGCCAGCAGCGACGTTGGCGGAAGCGACTGCAGCGGGAGCGACGTTCTGCGTGACCTGCACCACCGTCCGGTAGACCGCTGGAATGCCGTAGGGAAAGACGATGACGCCCCAGGCCTGACCCTCTCGGAACTTGCCGACCACCGAGGCCACGGCCCTGCCCTCGACGAGGAAAGAGCCGACAACCTGATCGACCGCCGGTTGGCCGTAGCGTTGCCAACCCAGGAGCTGGACGGCTTCGTCCTCCAGCACCGTGTCGATCAGATCCAGCGACCGCTTGTCGAGCCCGTGACGGTCGCCGTGCAGCTCGCGCAGCAGCTCCGAGCCGCGCTTCTTGGGATTGATGTTCTCGCTCATGGATCCTCCTTGCAATCCGCCGGCGCCGTGAGAGCGCCACGGCTGGTGAGAAGGGAGGCGCCCGGCGGGGCCGAAGTGTTACGGCGAGCGCCCCCTTTTTCGCCTCTCCCCCTTGACAGGATTTTTCGGCCGACGCGCGAGCATCCTGAGATCGGCGCTCGAAGGGCAGGGGAAGGCCCGTGAGCTGGGCGCCCGAGATCGATCTCGCGGCGAGCCTCTGGCGCCCCCTCGACGATATGCCTCGCCGGACGCTCGCTGCGGGCAAACGCATGCCGGGCCAGGGCGGCCGGACGGTCCGCGAAGGGGGCCCTGGAACAGGACCTCGCCGCCGAGCGCGCGAGCCGAGCAAACCTCGCCGCCGAAATCGCCGGAGCGCCGCAGATCAACGTGCCTCTGCTCGCCCTCGGCCAGGAACGCTCGGACGGCAGCGGAGCGCCCGCCGAGCGCCTCACCCTCCGCCTGGAAACGCCTCGCGCTCGTACTCGTGGCGGTCATGGCTGCCGATCTGCTGACGCTCCTGGGGATGGCCGTCCTTGGAGGTGGACGGGCGGCCCTGGTTGCCGGGCGGGCAGAGGTCGTTGACCGCGCGGCGGGCGAAAGCTAATCCCTGGCGGGAGCGGCGCAGCCGGTCGAAGTGGCGCCCCTCCGTGCGGAGACCCCAAGCGCCCAGGTGGTGCTTCACCCGTTCCTCGGATATGTGTTGAATCCCGAGGTCAGCGAGTGGCGCACACCGCGCGGACGGATCGTGAAGCCGCAGATCACGGAGGACGGATTCGAGGCCACCCCTGATCCTCCGGCGGACGCCGATCCTGACACGGTCGAAGTCGGACTGTTCGGCGGATCGGTGGCGACCTTTATGTGCACCGATGGGCGCACCGTGCTCCTCTCGGAACTCAGCAAGGCCCCCAAGTTCAAGGACAGGAGGCTCGCTCTACGCTGCTTCGCTCTCGGCGGCTATAAGCAGCCGCAGCAACTCATGGCGCTGGCATATCTCCTGGCCAGCGGGCGCAAGCTCGACCTCGTCATCAATCTTGACGGCTTCAATGAGGTGGCTCTACCTCCCGCAGAGAACCGGCCGGCTGGAGTCTTCCCTTTCTACCCGCGGGGATGG
>JASLEW010000614.1 GCA_030150965.1 Thermoanaerobaculia bacterium
GGGCCGCGCGCTCCGCCGGCAGCTCGCCGCGCACCGTCGCCAGGTAGACGCGCGGCACGGCGTTGGCCGGATCGGTGAGCCAGTCGGCGAGGCGGGTGTCGTTGGTCAGCAGCAGCAGCCCCGAGGTGGCGGCGTCGAGGCGGCCGACCGGCACCAGGTGGGCCTCGCAGCCGGCGAGACAGCCGTAGACCGTCGGCCGCCCCTGCGGATCGGAGCGGGTGGTCACCACGCCGCGCGGCTTGTTGAGCAGCACGGTGAGCGGCGCCGGCCGCGCCGCCGCCCGGCCGTCGATGACGATCCGCACCCTCTCGGGGACCACCGGGGCCAGCGGATCGGTGACCTGCCGGCCGTCGATCCGCACCCGGCCGGCGCGCACCAGACCGCGGGCCGCGCCGCGCGTCGCCAGGCCGAGCTTCGACAGCGCCCGCTCCAGGGAAACCTCGCCCGGCCCGCGGCTTCGGCGGCCCTGGCGGCCGCGGCGGCCGGCGCCGGCTCCTCCGCCTCCGCCGCCAGGAGCACGGCCACGGCTGGACAAAGATGCCATCGGGCTTATCCTATGGCCCGGCGGCGGGCACGGACGCCCTGCCCCCGGCGGCTCGGCTCAAGGCAGGCGTCCGCGGACGGCGGCAGGCAGGCCCCCGCGGACGGCGGCAGGCAAGGGCCACGCGGGTGGCGGCAGGCTGCCTTCGCGGTGGCAAGCAGGCAGCCCACGCGGTGGCATGCAGGCAGCGCACGCGGAGGCGGGCAGACAGGCCACGCGGTGACGGGAACGACGGAGACGGAGGACGAACGGCGATGGAGCGGCAACAGGCGTGGCAGCTGGTGATGGAGAACGTCCAGGCGCAGGGCCTCAGGCGCCATATGCTGGCGGTCGAGGCGGCGATGCGCGACTACGCGGCGCGCCTGGGCGGCGACGCGGGGGACGTCGAGGAGTGGGGCATGGCCGGCCTGCTGCACGACTTCGACTGGGAGATCCATCCGACGCTCGAGCAGCACCCGGCGGCCGGCGCGCCGATCCTGCGGCAGCACGGCGCGAGCGAGAACGTGGTGCGCGCCATCCTGTCGCACAACACCGCCGGCACCGGCGTCGAGCGCGAGCGGCCGATCGACTTCGCCCTGCTCGCCTGCGACGAGGTGACCGGCCTGGCGATCGCCGCGGCGCTGGTGCGGCCGAGCAAGGACCTGCGCGAGGTGGAGCTCAAGTCCATCCAGAAGCGCTGGAAGGAGCGCGCCTTCGCCGCCGGCGTGGACCGTGAGCACGTCGCCGCCGCCACCGCCGACTTCAGCCGGGCCTGCTTCGGCGGCGGGCTCGAGCTCTGGCAGCACGTCGGCAACGTCCTCGACTCGATGAAGCGCATCGCCCCGGAGCTGGACCTCGACGGCCGCCTCGCCCGCCCGGCTTCCCCCTCTCCGGCTCCCCCACCCGCCGCGGCCGGGAGCGCCTGAACCGGTGCCGGGGAGTGCCGGAGGCGGTTTGGCAGCGGCTCAGGAGGCTCGCGGCGTGGCAGCTCGCGGCGTGGCGAGCTGGGCGTGGAGCGCGGCGGCGATGGTTCCGGCGGCGGGATGGCGCACCATGGCGTAGTGGTCGCCCGCGACGGGTTGGATGGAGAGCCGGCTGACCAGGGACTGCCAGCCGCGGTCGGGAGCCGCGGCCGGAGAGTCGGCGGCGGCAAAGAGCAGCGCTTCGCCACGATAGGAAACGGGGCGGTAGGACGCGAGCGCGGTGAGGCTGGTGCGGAAGAGGGCGAAGAGTTGCTCGATCGAGCCGCGGTCGAGATCCGGCGGCAGCAGACCCTGGGCGCGGCCGTAGGCGTCGAGCGCGGCGAGGGCTTCCGCCTCGCCCTCCGGCAGGTCGAGGCCGAGCGGAGCCCGGCCGGGGCGGGCGTGGCCGAGCAGGCCGGCGAGGTCGGCGCCGAAGAGACGCACGAGGTCGGCGCCGCCGGGCGGCCGATCCGACCCCGCCGGGGCGTGGCTGTCCAGCAGCGCCAGCAGGCCGGCCTCGCCGCCGGCGAGATCCAGCTGGCGTGCCATCTCGAAAGCGATCACGCCGCCCAGCGACCAGCCGGCCAGGCGGTAGGGCCCTTCCGGCTGCGCCATCCTGATCGCCGCGAGATAGCCCGCCGCCATCGCCTCGATGGACGGTGCCGGCCCCGCGGGGCCAGCCGGCGCCGGCCCCGGCGGCCCCGCGGCCATGGCCGTGGGGAGCTGGAGGCCGAAGACCGGGGCGCCGTCGCCGAGCGCGTGCGCCAGCTGCCAGTAGCAGAGCACGTTGCCCCCCGCCGGGTGGACCAGGAAGAGCGGCGTGCCGGAGCCGTGGCCATGCAGGTGGACGAGGGCCTCGCGGCGCCTGGGCTGCGCGCCCCGGCGGAGCCGCGCCGCCAGCGCTTCGAGGGTGGCGCTCTCGAACAGGGCGGCGACCGGCAGCCGTTGACCGAAGGCGGCCTCGATGCGGCTCATCAGGCGGACGGCGAGCAGGGAATGGCCGCCGAGGGCGAAGAAGCTGTCGGCGGGACCGACCGGCCCGCTGCCCAGGAGGTCGCTCCAGATCCTCGCCAGCCGCAGCTCGACCTCGTCGCGCGGCGGCAGCGGCCCGGCCGGCGAGGCGGCGGCGGGCCGCGGCAGGCGGCGGCGATCGACCTTGCCGCTCGCCGTCAGGGGCAGGCTCGGCAGCGCCACGAAGGCCGTCGGCACCATGTGCTCGGGCAGGCGCCGGCGCAGGTGCGCGGCGAGGTCGGCGTGGGAGGCGGCGCGGTCGGGCACGTGATAGGCGACGATGCGCGGCCCTCCCGGGAGGTCGTCGCGCAGCAGCACCGCGGCCTGGAGGACGCCAGGGTGGCCGGCGAGCGCCGCCTCGATCTCGCCCAGCTCGATGCGGAAGCCGCGCAGCTTGACCTGGCTGTCGAGGCGGCCGAGGACCTCGATCACGCCGTCGGGCCGCATCCGGCCGAGGTCGCCGGTGCGGTAGAGGCGCTCGCCCGGGTGCGTGGCGCAGGGGTTGGGAACGAAGCGGGCAGCGGTCAGGCCGGGACGCGCGAGGTAGCCCCTCGCCAGACCGACGCCGCCGAGGCACAGCTCGCCGGTCACCCCGGCCGGCACCGGCCGGCCGGAGGAGTCGAGAACCACCACCTCCATGTTGTCGATCGGCCGGCCGATGGGCGCGCCGCGCCCGCCGCCGTGATCGCCGCCGCCGTCACGGCAAGGCCACCAGGTGACCTCGATCGAGGCCTCCGTCGGACCGTAGAGATTCACCAGCTCGACGCCGTGCGGCTCGCCAAGGCGCTGCCGGAAGCGCCGCACCAGGTCGCCGGGAAGCACCTCGGCACCGCAGCAGAGGCGGCGCAGCGCCGCCGCGTCCCGCCCGACCTCGGGCCGTTCCAGGAGCGCCGCCAGCAGCGACGGGATCAGCTGCAGCACCGTCACCTGCTGGACGGCGACGGCCCGCAGCAGATGGACCGGATCGCCGTGGTGGCCCGGATCGAGCACCACCATCCGCGCCCCGGCGATCAACGGCATCCAGATCTCCCATCCCGAGGCGTCGAAGCTGGTCGGCGTGCGTTGCAGCACGCGGTCGTCCGCGCGCCACGGGAAGGCGCGCCCCATCCAGGCCATGTGGTTGCAGATGGCCCGGTGGGAGACCACGACTCCCTTGGGCCGGCCGGTGGAGCCCGAGGTGTAGAGGATGTAGGCGGCGCTGTCCGGGAGCGCGGCAGCGGCCGGCGCCGGCGCTGCCGCCGCGTCGCCGATGTCACGCACGCCGCCCGCATCGCCCGGCGCCGCCGCCCCGGCCCCATCCCCGGCACCGGCCGCCTCGCCCTCCACCAGGCTCAGCGGCAGGCGCACCGCGCCCGGCGCGAGGCCGGACCGCGCCGCGCCGCGGCCATCGACCAGCACCACGCCCACCCGCGCCTCTTCCGTCATGAAGGCCAGCCGCTCCGCCGGATACTCGGGATCGAGCGGCAGGTAGGCGCCGCCCGCCTTGAGGATGGCGAGCAGAGCGACGACCAGCGCCGCGGAGCGCTCGGCGCAGACGCCGACCGCCACCTCGGGCCCCACTCCCAGGGCGACCAGGCGGCGGGTCAGGCGATCCGCCCGGCGGTCCAGCTCGCCGCGGGTCAGGTGATGAGCGCCGGCAACCACCGCCACCGCCTCCGGGACGCGCCGCGCCTCGGCCTCCACCAACTGGTGCAGACAGATCTCCGGCGCCGCCCCGGGAAGGCCGCGGCCCCACTCGGCGAGCACCTGATGGCGCTGCGCCGCGCTCAGCAGATCGAGGTCGGAGAGCGGCTTGGCAGGCGTGGCGGCGGCGGCCTGGAGCAGGCGGACGAAGCCGCCGAGCAGCCGCTCGGCCGTCGCCGGATCGAACAGGTCGCGGCTGTATTCGAGCACACCCGCCACCTCCTCGCGGCCGTCTCCCAGGGCGAGGGTGAGGTCGAACTTGGCGCCGGTGCCCGCCGCGGCGAGCGCCGACAGGGCGAGGCCGGCCGGGGGGCGCGGCGGCGGCGGCGTGTTCTGCAGCAGAAGGGTCACCTGGAACAGCGGCGTGTGGGCGCGGGCGCGCTCCGGCTGCAGCTCCTCGACCAGCCGCTCGAAGGGCAGGTCCTGGTGGCCGTAGGCGCCGAGAGTGGCCTCGCGCACCCGCGCCAGCAGCTCGGCGAAGCCCAGCCGCGGCTCGATGCGCGTGCGCAGCGCCAGTGTGTTGACGAAACAGCCGATCAGCCCCTCGGTCTCGCCGCGGGTGCGGCCGGCGATCGGGCAGCCGACCACCACGTCGTCCTGGCCGGCATGGCGCGCCAGGAGGAGCTGGAACGCCGCCAGCAGCGTCATGAAGAGGGTGGCGCCGCCGGCGCGGGAGAGCTGCCGCAGGTCGCGCGCGGCGCCGGCAGAGAGGACGAACGGGCGCACGCCGGCGCGGCAGCGGCGCACCGGCGGTCGTGGCCGGTCGGTCGGCAGCTCCAGCTGCTGCGGCGCCCCGGCCAGCTCGCGGCGCCAGTAGTCGAGCTGCGCCGCCAGCACCTCGCCCTGGAGCCAGCGGCGCTGCCACACCGCGAAGTCGGCGTACTGAATCGGCAGCTCGGCCAGGTCGGCGAGCCTGGAGGCGGCGAAGGCCTCGTAGAACGCGAGAACCTCGCGCACCAGGACGCCGAGCGACCAGCCGTCGCCCACCGCGTGGTGCAGGGTGAGCAGCAGCACGTGCCGCGCGCCGCCCGCGCCAGAGGCGGTGCCCACGCTCGCCTCGCCGGCCCCGTTCGCCCGGCCGGCCGCGCCCGCGCCACCGCGGCGGGGCGCTGCG
>JASLEW010000659.1 GCA_030150965.1 Thermoanaerobaculia bacterium
GGGCCGCGCCGCATCCCGGCGCCGGCCCGGCCGCGCTCAGCGAGGTCATCGACCGGGCGGCGGCCGACCTGCAGCGCCTGCGGATCGATTTCGAGCGGTTCTTCAGCGGCGCGCTGCCCTTCCCGCCCGAGGAGCAGCGCACCCGCTTCCAGGCGCAGCTGCGCACCCTGCGCAACAGCAACGCCGGCACCGCGGTGGACCGCTTCCGTCTCGCCGACATCGAGGCTCGGTTCAACAGCTACAACGAGCTGTTCAACCGGCGCCTGCGCGACCGCGAGGAGGGGCGCCACCGGCTGACCGCTGCCGCCTCGCCTCCAGCCGCGGTGCGCTATGATCCCGAGGCCGGCATCGTCATCGGCCGCCACCCGGACCCGGACGCGGTGGGCGCGCTCTATCAGGCACTGTCCAGCGGCGGGCAGCAGGGAGCCGGACCGCGTTTCGACCTCGCCGCCTTCGGCACCTACCTGGAGCGCCAGGCGGCGGCGATCCGCGACAAGACCGGCTGCGACGACGTGCAGTTCCGCCTCGCCGCCGAGGAAGGGAAGCTCAAGCTCAAGGCCCGCCCGCTGGGCGTGGTCAGGGGCCCCGCGACGTAGATCAAGGAGAAGCCGTGAAGAGAAACCTGCCGCGCCTCCGGGCGCTTCCGATCCTCACCGGCGCGGGCATCGTCCTCGCCGCCGCCTCCCTGGTGGCGATCACCGCCATGGCGGCGCTCGCCGCCGCGCCGCCCAACCTCGGCCGGGCCATCGAGGCCCAGAGGCGCCTCGCCGCCGAGCGCCCGCAGGACGCGGCGGTCTACAACGACCTGGGGAACCTCCTCCTTTTGGCGCACCAGCCGGCCGACGCCGAGGCGGCCTACCGCCGCGCGGTGGAGATCGATCCCAAGAAGACCTCGGCGCTGTTCAACCTCGGCCTTCTGCTGCAGCAGGAGGGCAACCCGCACGAGTCGCGCCTGCTGTACGAGCGGGTGCTGGAGGCCGACCCGCGCCACGCCTGGGCGCACTACCAGCTCGGCACCCTCTACGAGCGCAAGGGCGAGAGCAGCCGCGCCGTCCGCGAGTACGCGCAGGCGTTCGCGCTCGATCCGCAGCTGGCCTTCCGCGAGGTGAACCCGCAGATCGTGGAGAACCGGCTGGTGACCGAGTCGCTGCTGCGCGCCTACCAGCGCGAGTCGGCGGCGGGCGAGGCGCCGGCCATCTACGACGAGCCGGGGCACATCCGCGACCTGCTGGTGCAGCCCAAGGAGGCCCCGGCGGAGACGTCCCCCGCCGCCGGCCCGAACGCGCAGCATCCGGCGGTGCTGCGGCCGAAGGACCTGCCCACCGGCAACCTGGGCCAGGCCACCCAGCCCGGCGCGCGCCCCGGAGCGCCCGGCGCCGGCGCCAGCCAGCGCGGTCTCCCGGCCGGCGTGCCCACCTACCAGCCGCCCTACACCAACGTCAATCCGCCCGGCAGCCGCAACTGGGTGCGCCCGGTCACCCCCAACTCCAACCTGGACGGGACCCAGCCCGGCGTGGTCATCACCCCGCCGCCGACCGGCCTCTACTACCGTCCCGGCCAGCCCAGCACCGGCCGCCTCGACTCGCAGCTGGTGCCGGAGCAGAACGGCTGATCAGCACGGGGTCCGGAGCAGAACGCCGAATCAACGATGGCCAAGGGCATCCGGCTGCCGCAGGCGATCACGCCTGCTTCCATCCGTGAAGCGATCCTTGCTGCTGTTCTCCGGGCTGCTGCTGCTCTTGGCGGTTAAGGGGGACGGCCGCTTCCCTCTACCGGCAACCATTCCCGAGCCCGCCTTCCAGGTCTATGTGCTGGGCCTCACCCTGCTGTTTGGGGTGGGCCTGGTCTGCCTGGCGCAGAGGAGATCAGGCCGTAATGAGGATCCCCCGCCGCTGCGACTGGCGGCGGCGATCTCCGGTCTGTTCCTGACGCTCGACTGCGCGGTGCTCTTGCTGGAGGCGCGGCGCTACGTATCCTTTGGCTACCGCTGGAGACCTGCAGCGGCAATGCTGGTGTGCCTGCTGCCGGCGTGCGCCTTTGCCTGGCTGGCGATGCGGCGCCGTGCGGTCAACCCAGGGCGTCTACTTCTCTTGGCGGCTGGCGCCCACGGTGCCCTCTGCCTCTTCGCCTGCGCCTGCTTCCCGCTCGCCCCTGCGCGTTCGGACATGGTGCCGCTGCTCGTGCGCGCGGGCCACGAGCTGCTCTCAGGTCACGACCCCTATGCCCTCTACCACCTCTCTCCTGGTACCGAGATCCGGCTAACCTACTTGCCTGGGTTGCTGTTCTCCTATCTTCCCGCCGCCCTCCTGAGGATCGACCCGCGTTTGGTGGGACTTGTCTACACCGTTGCGGCCGCCCGCCTGCTGTACGTTCGCGGCGGCTCCGCGGCGGCGGCCTTCCTGTCGGTCTTTCTCGTCGATCCGTACCTGGTTTATCGGCACGACGCATACCTGGCTCCGTTCTGGCTGCTGCTCGCAATATTGTGGGCGGTGCTGACTCGGCCGCGGCCCCTGGCGATCGCGGCAAGCTGCGGCGTGCTCTGCCTCACCTCCCAGCTGCTGCTTATTCCAGCCTGCGCGGCGGCGATCTTCGGCTTCAAGCGTTACGGCCGAGCCGCAATGCTGCGCAGTCTGGTGCCGGCCGCCCTGGTCTGTGGCGCCACGTTAGGAGCCTTCCTCCTGGCGGACTCTGCAACCTTCGCCGCCGGCACCATCGGGCACTGGAAGGATGCCGTCAACGTCGAGAGCTTGGGCATTGCCTATTGGCTGCTGTCTGTCCTCCCGGCTTCCCTCGTGCATGTGGCGCAAGCCCTAGCGGTCATCGTGATCCTGCTGCTGCCACGATCCCGCCGCCAGCCTGCGGCCATCGACCACAAAGGCTGTGCTCCAGAGTCCAGTCCGCAGCCCTTCTCGGCCCTGCCTGCGATCGATCCCGAGAGGCCCTCGTCGGCCCTTGCTACAGCGTCCCTTGCCCTCTTCGCCTTCGCCGCGATGAACACCGTCACCTGGACCTACTTCTACCTGCCGGTTCTCTTCTTGGCCATGCTGTCGCAGCTGGAACGGCTGGCCTTCGAGGCCGGGTAGCGGTCGGCCGCAGCTGGCATCGGCCACGATCTCGGCTGCCACCCCTGCCGGGCGACCGAGATCACCGCCGTGGGCCACGAGCAGAGCCGGCGCCACAGAAATCGGAAAAAGGAGTCGGTGCCGGGTGATGATCGGCCCCACCTGCCGTGCCGACATGTGGGCGGCGCTGGAGGACGACCCCACCCTCTCCGCCGCCGCCCTGGCGCGCCAGACCTACGGCTCCTTTGCGACCGCCTGGCACGTCCGCCGGGACTTCGCCATGCTCGCGGCCCCGCCCAGCCCCGTGCTCTCATCCCCCAGATAGCGCCATCAGCGCACCATCCCGCTGATGGCGGCCGACCTGTACCTCTGCGCCAGCAACCGGCCGACCTGGATCGAGACCATCCGCCGCCAGACCGAGCCTTGGCAGCGGGAGGCCTCCGAGCTCTTGGCCGGCGGCCGGGTCTCAACCGCCCTCGACGCCGGCCGGCTGCACAGGTCAGCAGGTCGTGTCAATGCAATTGTAGGTGGCGTAGCCCGACACGTTCCAGGCTCCTCCGGTCTCGGTGCAGCCGATCGTATAGGTGAAGACGACATTGCATTTCGAGGTTCCGTTTTGGGCCATGCAGCTGGCACCGGCGATCTGGCGCAGCTCGTTATCGAGGGCGGTAACCGCATTCGAACACGTGGAGCCAGCGCCCTGCTCGGTTGGCGTGGTTCCACCGAAAGCCGAGCTGCAGAACGGCCCGCACGCCAGTGGCTTGATGGGAGGCGGCGTCCAGGGGGAGAGGAGGGACTGCTGCGCAAAGGGTTGTTGGACTGAGCTGCTGCTGCTGAGCAGCGACTGGGCCGAGGTGCTTGCCGCGCCGACGACCAGCGCGATCAACGTGACTTCCACTGCCAGCCGGTGTGCTTTCATGACGGCCTCCTTTTTTGTCTTCGCCTTATCGTACGATTGAATCGGCAAAGAGTTGCACTACTACTTAAGGTGCGCCCCGTCTGTCGCAGCGAGCCGGGGCCGTTGGGAGGCTGGCTCTCGCCACCCTGCCGTCGCCGGTCATGCTGCCGGTGCAAGTCGCGATCCGCCCTAAATTACCCCCTCCTACCCCTGGTCTCGGATCAAGCCTCGGCGTGTGGAATTACCCCTGCCTGCGGACCAGTGAGGCGCACAGGCCTATCGGACGCGAAGGAGGGATCCATGACGGACGACGCCACCGCCGATCTTCGCCCAACCGCATTAGCGCCCGTAGAGGGCCGATCCGGTGGGCAGCTGCAGCGTCGTCCGGCTGGGGGGAGCGAGCACCGCGCTTGCGCAGTGCTCCTCCGGTGGGCTCTGGCTGGTGGCTGCCGGGCGCGAGGCCGCCCTGCGACCATCGCCCCTCGCCGTTGGCGGCTCCCTGGGCGCTCGCCACCGGCGGGGCCTCCGCCGCTGCCAGCCGCTCCTCGCGTCCGCCCTGCTGCCAGCGCGGCAGCGCCGGCCGCCTGGCGGGCGCGCGCCGGCCCCTCGGCGGCCAGCGGCCGGCCGCCTGCGCGGTGACTTGCACACCGGGAGACGTCTGCCACGACTTGCTGCATGCCATCCGTCGCAATCCTGGTGACGGCAGCGCATCCTTCGCGCGACGGGCGGCCGGGCTGCGGGTCGGTTCTCCATCCCAAGGATGCGCCGCGGGCCTTCCCGCTCTGCCGCCCTGTTCCGGCCCCTCGGCCAATGAGCGGAAGCCGCCGCCGCACGGGCGTCGGTGCGATCCGGTGTCGATCGGCGCCGGCCTCAGTCTCCCCGAGCCTGTCGGGAGGCACTCAATCTTGGTGAACACGAGGTCACGGAAAGATGCGCTCGTGGAGCGCAGCGGGATCAAATGGAATGAAAACGAAGGAGAGCCCGACCATGTCCAAGCTTGCCGCAACCTTGCGCCGCCGCACCGCCCTGTTGGCCTTTACCCTGGCCGCCGTCCTCTCGATCCTGTTCGTCCTGCCGCCGCGCCCCGCGGCAGCCATCGTTTGCGCGCAGGGCTTCCCCAGCTCAGTCACCTATTACTACAACGATGCCCAGCACACGACCCGGGTGGGGACCTGCGTCGTGACCTGCACCCAGAACTACTGCACCGGCCAGCAGACCATCTACTCCCAGTACTTCTTCACCGGCTGCTGCACGATTCCTTGAGCCTGGCGCTCCGGCCGCTCGCTTGGGATCGCCGGCCGCGCCCCAGGATGCGGGCATAGGGGCGGAACTGGACTTCAGGGCTCGACCGCGGGCCGGTGGGTGGCCGGCGGTGGCCTGCCCGCCGGAGGGCAAGGCCGCTCGCGGCGCCTATCCAGAGGATTCGAGGTAGACTTCGAGGTCTCATGCCCGGGAAGAAACCGCCCCCAGCCTGGGAGGTCATCCTCGAGGAGATCCTCTCGCAGAACCGCGCTACGATCGAGGCGGTCCAGAGCACTCGCGAAGAGTTGAAGCGAGAGATCGCGGAGCAGCGGGAGAGAACAGACGCGGGTCTTCAGACTCTCGCAGCAGCGGTTCGCCAGAACGGCACCGAAATTCAGGTGCTCCATGGGGATGTCCGCACTCTCCAGGGGGATGTCCGCACTCTCCAGGGGGATGTCCGCATCCTCCAGGGGGACGTCCGCACCCTGGCTGACAGAGTTGAACACCTGGACGAGAAGGTGGACGCCCTTTCGGGTCTTGACGCACGGGTCTCCGTCCTTGAGCGGCAACATGGCTAAGACGGTGGGGAGAGGATAGCTGTCGAGCAGCTTTCCGGCTGCTGTGCCCTGAGTTGCGCCGCCCGCTCTCCTGCCCGGCACCTCGCTCGGCAGCTCCACCCGGCGGCCGGCCTTCGGCGGCAGCGCCGGCTCCGCTTCAGACGTTGAAGCGGAAGTGCACCACGTCGCCGTCCTCGACGACGTAGTCCTTGCCTTCGAGCCGCAGCAGGGCGGCCTCGCGGCAGGCGGCGAGGGTCTTGAGGCGGAGCAGGTCGTCCCAGCGCACCACCTCGGCGCGGATGAAGCCGCGCTCGATGTCGGAGTGGATGGCGCCGGCCGCCTCGCGGGCGCGGCTGCCGCGGCGCACCGTCCAGGCGCGCACCTCGTCCTCGCCGACGGTGAAAAAAGCGATCAGTCCGAGCAGCTGGTAGCTGGCGCGGCTCACCCGGTCGAGGCTGGGCTCGGCGAGGCCCAGGTCGGCCAGGAACTCGCGCTGCTCCTCGGGCGAGAGCAGGCTGATCTCCTGCTCGATCGGCGCGCTCACCGTGATGGCGGTGACCGCCGGCCGCGGCACGATGCCGAAGTCGGCCGGCGCCGCCGCGGCGCGGTCCTCGGCGGCGTTGATCACCAGCAGCAGCGGCTTGGCCGAGAGCAGCTGGAAGCCGCGCAGCCGCCGCTCGTCCTCGGCGTCCAGCGCCACCTCGCGCAGCGGCATCTCGGCCTCCAGCGCCGGCAGGATCACGTCGGCGAGCAGCGCCCGCTCGCGCTGCTCCTCCGTGGTCAGGCCGCGCTTGACCGCCTTGTCGAGCCGTTCGAGGCGGCGCTCGACCAGGGTGTGGTCGCCGAGGATCAGCTCGAGGTCCACCATCGCCGCGTCGCGCGCCGGATCGACGCTTCCCTCGGGGTGCACGATCTCGGGGTCGTCGAAGGCCCGCACCACGTGCACCAGGGCGTCGACCGTCTTGAGCTTGGCGAGGTCCAGGCTCTCGGCGCTCTCGCCGCGCTTCATCCCCGGGATGTCCACGTACTGCACCGTCGCCGGCACGTAGCGGCGCGGCTTGAACAGGTCGCGCAGCTGCTCCAGCCGCGGATCGCGCACCGCCGCGGTGCCGAGATGGGTCTCCGCCGAGGCGGCGAACTTGCCGGTCGCCTGCTGCGAGGCGGTCAGCGTGTTGAACAGCGTCGTCTTGCCCGACTTCGGCAAACCCAGGATTCCCAGCTGCACGCGGTCCCTCCCGGTGATCGTGGGACCGGCAGGTTACCGTCTCGGCCCGCCGATGTCGAGGGGAGGTCGCCCCCGGCGCCGCCGGGTCCTCGGTGCGCCGCCGTCAGGTCCGGCCGCCGGCCCCTCAGGGTGCCGCCGTCAGCTCCAGGCCGCCGACCAGCAGGCTGGGCGAGCCGATCATGCCGTCGAGCGGCGTGAACGAGAGGTCGCGCCCCACCCCGGCCAGGCCCTTGAAGAACGCCGACGCCGAGCCGTGGAGGAAGGCGCCGGCCACCGGCGCCGTGGCCCGGCCGCCGGCGACGGCGAGGCCGCAGACCGGCAGGGCGAAGCGGTCGGCCACGGCGTCGAAGCGCGCCGGGCCGGTGGGCTCCAGGAGGTAGTGGCCGTGGCCGATCTCGGCCAGCAGCACCGCCACCGGGACGCGCGGCTCGGGCCGCAGATAGAGGTGGGTGGGGCCCGGGCTCGGCAGGTCCCGCCATCCGGGCCGCCGGCTGCAGCCGGTGGCGATGCCGGCCGCGGCGCCGTCCGCCTGCCACCAGGCGAGGAGCGGTTGGCGGAAGGTCCCCTCCTCCACCAGCACCGCCTCGCCGGACGGGACCCCCTCGCCGTCCACCGGGCACTCCAGGGCGCCGCCGGGCAGGCGGCCGTTGTCGATGATCGTCAGGCGCGCGCTGCCGATGCGCCCGCGCCGGTCGCGCAGCGGCGCGAGCCGCGCCGCCGCCTCCGGGCCGACCAGCAGCGGCAGCAGCGCGGCGAGGAGCGCGGTCGCCACCGCC
>JASLEW010000667.1 GCA_030150965.1 Thermoanaerobaculia bacterium
GTATAATCAAGCAGATTTCTGGCTACGCAGGCTACGTGCGTGTGCGTGGGTCGGCGGTCCAGTCCAACGGTCCAATTCGCGTGGGCGTGACCACATTGAATCCGACTCTTGCGCGTCAAGCTCTTTACTTAATTGCGGCAGCCTGAGGGAGGAGAGAGACATATGCCCCGATACCCGCGCTTCGGCCTATACATCGCGCCTCTTTGGAGTCTGTCGGCAGCTCTGTTGCTGCCTGCGACGTCTCTTGCGCAAACAGGCTGCGGCGTTCCTCCAGGAGCGTTTCAGTACTCCACCAATTTTCTTCAGGCTGAGGCGCGACTGCTGAAGCTTGTCTCGGTAAACGGCTACAAGGTTGGTGGGACAATCCCAGAAGTCGATCTGCCATTTCGTGGATCTGTCGACACGAGCTCTTCGGTCGATGTTAATGACGCCCTAACTGTGCAGCAGGCGACCCAATATGTTCAGGCAGAGCATTCACAGCACGAGGCACAGCTCGTAGCCGAGTGCGGCTATCGCGCTTGCACTCTCGCAGGCGGGACGACACCAGCCGCGCAGTCGGCCTTGGCTCTGCTCGCCATGATCTGCAAGAATGCCCTCCCTTCGAACATTACAAATACACCGCTCGTGGTTGCGCCTGCCATTGTGGTAGTTGCGTTCACGAACACACGGCCAGTGACGCGACAGCTAGACCTCTTTAACACCTCTGACGGCGCGATAACTGTTATCCCCTCGGTGACATCTAACGAAGGTAGCGTGCCGGATGTGGCGTTGCAGGGAGTTGGCAAAGCGATTACCGTTCCAGCTAAAAGCAGCCGTCGCGTTGTCATGAGGATCACGAAGCCATCTTCGGCTGCTAGCGCAACTTCCAGTGTGACCTTTCAAGCTACCGGCAATCCTGGCCTAAGCGCGAGCGCGACCGTAAGAGCCTATGCGAATAGGCTCGCTCTCCAGCTTGCTCTCTTACCAGATGCAGTGATCGCCCCTGGCCCTCTGTATCCACATGCCGCCATGGCAAACGATCGTAATCCGCCTTTCCCTACTTTCACGGCGACCCAGCCGGGGCCGTATGAGTTCCCGATTGCGCAGCGAGGGCCACAGAATTGCGACACCGCCGGGACTGATGCGTGCGGCAAGGCAGAGTATAGCGGCCATCTGGAGGGACTCCTTGGCGGATCAAATGTCGCGGCGGTGCGAATGCATGTCGACGCCACCGTAGGCGGACAGTGCGGTAATTCAGCATCGAATGGCAAGGGAGGGGCCGGCGGCGTAATGCCGGAATGGAGCGCTGGCCTCGGGTTGCCCGGCCTTCCTAGACGCCACACTTGGAACGTCATCATCACAACGGATATTGCCTACATATCGCAAAATGAAGGAAAGTGCACTATCGCGATTGACGCTGACACTAGACCCGTGACTGAGACTGGTACCACCAAGACCCAATTTACGGTGGCCCCTGGCTTTCATACGTTTACTTTCCGCTGCACTCAGAGGGAAAACCCGTATATCGGGTGCTATCAAGGTGAACCTGGAAAGGCGCACCACGTGCAGCAGCATTTCGACGTGACCTTGAGGGCGGAGCGTTCGGCCGACTAGTGTACTGAGTGATTAATTCGCTTGTATTTTGGGTGGAGCTATGATCTGCTTCTGCGCATGGCCAGACCTGTCGATAAGGTGAAGTTGGGGTCGGGGCTGCGTAGCTCGACGACGCCGCGGAACTTGGCCGAGCGCGCGCGAATCCTCCGTAGCTCCGAAGGACTCAGGAAACGCTCGTGAACCCAGGACGGTGTATGTGCCTTGAGCCCCTGCTTGCGGCGTGAGTCGGCGATCGCCAGGCAGACGGCGCGATCCAGTGGCTCCATGCCCTCTATGATGTAACGTCGATCAGCGTCAAGCCCGCCGAACTGGAGACCGCGGAGATCGAATGCCCTGATCGTTGGGCGCCCGCCAGGCCGAGCCATGAGCTTCAAGACGCCGATTCGGGCGCGCACCAAATCGAGTGATCATCTATCACAACATCGGCCAGTGTGAGCGTTCCAGACACTGTCGTTTCACGGAGCACAACTGCCGCTGCCCTGCCCGTCGTCCAGCGTGCCGACGCGGTCCTCGGAGCAGACCCAGGGCATGAGGAGATTGGCGTCCCGGGGGGTCAGCACGAGACTGGCTTCCCGCCCCGCGGGCAAGAGGGGCCTCGGCGCCTGGCAGCGGCCGGAGATGTGGGCGGCCCTCGACGTGGGCGAGCCAGGTTGGGCGGACTTCCACTCGGCGGCGGCAGCCAGCTCAGAGCACCACTCCACCATAAATGGCGTAGGAATTTTAGGAAGATTTCCTTTTGCGTCGCGCCGCGCACGCCGAAGTGTCGCGCCAAGTCCGCAACCGATCTCGCTCCGTCGACGGTGCTCAGGATTAGTTCGGCTTCTAGCTCTTCGGGCGCCGTTTCTAGGTAGCGACGCGTCTGGTCACTGGCAACTCTCGCGCCCAGCTTCGGTTGCTCTTCTGTGTTGTTTAAATCGACTGTACGGAAGCACTCTCTCGGGCACAGAGGCAACAAAGCAGCCACGCGCTGGAAAGCGATGGCTGGAGGCAGTTTTTCTGGCAGAGTCAACTTCCTAAGAAATAACGGCAGTGGTTCCTTGGGTCCCTTTGGGGGCAAATGCCCCGCCATAGCTCGTACTGCCAGCTGCGCTGTAGCTATCGAAGTCATAACTCCAGCGTTGGCGGCCCCGACGTGCAACGCGCCACCGGCGACATGAATACCGTGAATCCCCTGGAAGAGCTGGTGATGCAGGTCAGGCAGCTCAGCCACTGCGCGCCTTGTCAGACCGGCATCGTCTTCCTGTGGAAACTCCCGTGCCAGCTTCTCATAGCTCTTCGCCCACCTTAGGCGATTCGCCTCGTGCTCCGTAAGCACGCCCACATGCAACAGCATCTGCAAAACATCTTCTCGAATGCAGCTACCGATCGCCGCAATGAGGACATCGCATGGTTTCCGATGTCTCAGCCCTCCCTGGGTGAATTCGACTGTTGAGGCAACGACGCCAATGTCGGAGACTCCATACCACGCCGATGAGCCAGTCGCAAGGAGAAGACGGCGAAAAGGAGGGGGCTCATACCTTAGAGCATCACGAGCCAGAAAGACGATCTTCTGGCCCATGAGGAGCAGCCTGTTGGCATACTCGTAGGCAGACAGCCCGCCTCCAACAACGACCACGTTCTTCCCTGCAACCTGAATAGGGTTCTGGATGCCGGAGCAAAGCATGACCTCGTGTCCAGGAGCGACACGGTCAAGAGAAGGCAGGCGCCGCTCGTACCAGGAGGTGATCAGGACGCGTTGCGCGCGGAGGATGCCTGGTTTTCCCTGTGTGTCCACATCGATTTCGATGTGATCACTGCAGGGTCGTATCGCGACGCACCTCGTGCAGGAGCGGATGTCCAGGCCGTGATACGCTATGACCCGGCCGTAATAATGAAGTAGATCCTCGCGCCTGACTGCCCGGAAAGCCTTGCAGTCGAGGGGCAGCCCGCCAACCTCGAAGTGCATGGCGGGAGAGGTGAGAAGTAGCCCCTCCATGTATTCCAAAATACTTGCCAGCGGTGCGGGACCAGCCTCGATCCCAAGCGCGGAAATCCCTTCCAGAGCAGCTTGGACCAACGCTGCAATTCCGGTCGGTCCGCAGCCCACAACTATGAGATGCGTGTCAGAGGGATGCTTCCAGGCGGGTTGCATTCCTCCCCTGCCCTCTTGCAACTATGTTCAGCAACGGATACGGATCTGTCAACGATTTCCCGCGCACCGATCGGCGGCGGCACCAACGAGACGCTTGGCGAACTACGCCCCCGGGTGACGCAGCCTCTGGCTGGCCGCGCACACGCCCCGATCTTGTCGCGACATCGACCATCAGAAAGCGTGAGCGGGACCGGGAGCCAGACTGGCAAAGCACCGGTCCCAGAGCAACTAGCTCAGCTAGTGCACGTGCGCCCTCGGCTCAACAACCTTGACAGCTGACGTCCGTCTTGCCGCAGGTGGTTCCTGCCTGGGTGCAGTAGCACCCGCCACATGTGCATGGCGCCGCTGCTGCTACCACCTCATTTAGGTCGTCCAGCTTCTTCAGGGTCTCACGGCTGAGTTCCAACTTCTTCTTCTTGTTCATATTGTCCTCCATTCGCGACTGAGTATGTGAACGTTAGCAATAGTGTGCTAGTTCGTCAATGGTCAACGGGCAATCAGAAGAACCAGCCCCGACAGATCCCCGTTCTACCTCCCGAAGAACTTACGCTCCAGTTTCGCTGTTGACTTTACATGTAATCCCGACATTATATGGGGCGTGCTCGACGAGAGGACCACCACCCTGCCCCCCCGACCCCCGCCCGCCGACGAAGCCGCGCGCCACTACCGCGACTCCCTGACCCGCGCCCTCGGCCCCGAGATCCTCTCGGCGCTGGCCGACCCGGACGTCACCGAGATCTACGTCAACCCCGGCGGCCGCGTGCACCTCGACACCCGCTCGCGCGGCCGCCTCGTCACCAGCACCACCCTCGCCGCCGAGAAGGTCACCCGCTTCCTCAACCACGTGGCCTCGAAGGTGCCCAGCGTGCTCAACGCCGCGCACGCGCTCCTCCAGGCCGAGCTCCCTGGCGGCGACCCCTTCCGCGGCGCCCGCCTCCAGGGGATCGTCGCGCCCAACGCGGCCGCCCCGGCGTTCAACATCCGCAAGCCGCCGTCCGTCATCTACACGCTCGACGAGTACGTGGCGTCGGGCGTCCTCGGCGCCGCCCAGCGCCGCGCCCTCGCCGCCGCGGTCGCCGAGCGGCGCAACATCCTGGTCGCCGGCGGCACCGCGAGCGGCAAGACCACCCTGGTCAACGCCGTGCTGCACGAGATCACCACCGCCTGCCCGCGCGACCGCATCGTCATCCTCGAGGACACCGTGGAGCTGCAGTGCGCCGCGGCCGACTGCCTGGCGCTCCGCACCTCCGACAGCGTGGGCCTGCGCCAGCTGGTCAAGGTCGCCCTGCGCACCTCTCCCGACCGCATCGTGGTCGGCGAGGTGCGCGACGAGGCGGCGCTCGATCTGCTCGACGCCTGGCAGACCGGCCACCCGGGTGGCGTCGCGACGCTGCACGCCAACGATCCGCTGTCGGCGCTGCACCGCCTCGACCGCCTGGCGCAGCGCGCCGGCGCCGGCACCCAGGCCGACCTGGTGGCCGACGCCATCCATCTCGTCGTGATGATCGCCGGCGGCAGCTCGGGGCGGCGGGTGACGCGCGTGGTCGAGGTGGCCGGGCGCAGCGCCGGCCGCTACGAGCTCGGCGCGGCGGTGGTGGACTGACGGCGGGCCGCCACCAGGACAGCCCGGCAACGCCCGCACGCAGGGAACGCTCATTCGGAGGCAACGACCATGCGCAGATCGAAACGGTTCGCAACCATCGGCTGGCTCGCCGGCACCCTCGCGCTGCTCGCCGCGGCGCCCGCCCGGGCCGGCACCGGCGGCACCGATCTGCCGTGGAACCAGCCGCTCCAGGTGGTGGTCGACAACCTGACCGGTCCGACGGCGAAGACGATCTCGGCGCTGGCCTTCGTGCTCGGCGGCGCGATGTGGATGTTCACCAGCCACGAGCAGGGCGCCAAGCGCTTCGGCCAGGCGCTGTTCGGCGTGGCGATCGTGCTCGGCGCGGTCAACCTGGTCAATGCGCTCGGTTTCCAGGGAGCGCTGTTCTGAGCCGCGGCGCGGGGGCGGAGATGAGCGAATGATCCACACCGCGCGCGGCTGAAGGCCGCGGCGCACACCACGGACGATCAGCTGGCTCGCCCCGGCGCCCGCCGCAGCTGCGCGGCGGACGCCACAGGAGAGGTCTTGCCCATGGAAGCCGAACGGACGCCGCTCCACCCCGCGCTCTGCCGCCCCGTGCTCTATGCCGGGGTGGCGCCGGAGATGCTGTTCTTCGAGGCCGCGGCGGTCTTCCTGATGCTGTTCGAGGTCGGGCTGCACGTGGTGACCGTGGCCCTGTCGCTGCTCTACCTGACCGCGCTCCATCCCTTCGCCGCCTGGCTGTGCGCGCGCGATCCGCTGATCGCTCACGTCTACGTGCGCAGCCTGCGCGGCGCCGACCACTACGTGCCGGCGCCGCGCCTGCTCGCCCGGGTGCGCGCCGCCGACCCGGCGCTGCCGGCGGGGCGCTGAGCGGCCGCCGCCTGCAAGGCCAGCTCGAACCACGCCACCAACCTCGACCCCGACCTCGACCACCGCCCCGGCTCCCCGCCCATGAACCCGCTCGCCGCCCTCGCCCCGCTCGCCGCCTTCGCCGCCGGCAGCTGCGCGCCGCACCTCGCCGGCCGGCTGCGCGAGCACCGGCGCGAGCCGGCCGGGCTGCCGGATCTCCTCGGCTGGCTGCACCTGGTGGCGCCCGGGACGATCCTGCAGAAGAGCGGGTCGTTCCTGACCGGCTGGCGCTACCGCGGTCCCGACCTCGCCGCCGCCACGCCGGGCGAGCTCGCGGCGCTCGCCGGCCAGCTCAACGACGCGCTGCTGCCCTACGGCGACGGCTGGATGTTCCATGTCGATCTGGTGCGCCGGCCGGCCTCGGGGTACGCGCCGCCGGGGGCGTTTCCCGACGCCGCGACGCGCTGGATCGACGACGAGCGGCGCGCCGCCTACGAGCGGGCGCGCGGGCATTTCGTCAGCGACAGCTTCCTGGTCGCCACCTACCTGCCGCCGCGCGAGGTCTACTCGCGGCTCGCGGCGCTGTTCGTCGTCGGCAGGAGAGGGCGCGGGCGCGCGCGCTCGGCATGGGCGGCGCTGCACGCGCGCTTCGAGGAGGAGGCGGCGCAGCTCGAACGCCGCCTGGCCGGCCATCTCAAGATCGCGCGCCTCGGCTCGCGCGAGCTGCTGACCCACCTGCACGGCTGCCTGACCGGGCTCGATCATCCGGTCGCCGTGCCGCCCGCCGGCACCTATCTCGACTCGCTGCTCGCCGACCGCCCGCTCGCCGGCGGCTGGGCGCCGCGCATCGGCGACCTCCATCTGCGGCTGATCGCCATCCACGCCTTCCCGCACGCCTCGCTGCCCGGCATGCTCGATTTCCTCGGCGCGCTCGGCTTTCCGTTCCGCGCCTCGCACCGCGTCGTCGCGCTGTCGCAGGCGACGGCGGCGCGGCAGATCGCGCGGCTGCGGCTGTCGTGGTTCAAGCGCCGGCGCGGCGCGGCGTCGTGGCTGCGCGAGCTGACCTCGTCCGGCCAGGCGCCGGCGGGCGGAGCGCGCGAGCGCGACGACGAGCTGTTCGTGGACCAGGACGCGGCCGGCATGGCGCAGGACGCCGCGGCGGCGGCGGCGGAGAACGCCTCCGGCCGGGTGCGGTTCTGCCTCTACACGCCGGTGGTGCTGGTGGCCGACGCCGCGGCGGCGCGCGCCGACGAGCAGGCGGCCGAGGTGCTCAAGGCGCTCAACGACCGCGGCTTCACCGCGCGCCTGGAGGACGTCAACGCGCTCGAGGCGTTCTGCGGCACGCTGCCGGGCAACGGTTTCGCCAACCTGCGCCGGCCGCTGGTGTCGACGCGCAACCTGGCCGACCTGCTGCCGGTGACCGCGGTGTGGCCGGGGCTGCCGGAGAACCCGTCGCCGCTCGTCCCGCGCCACAGCCCGGCGCTGCTGTGGGCGGCGACCACCGGCGCGACGCCGTTCTGGCTCAACCTGCACGACGACGACGTCGGGCACACGCTGGTCGTCGGCGGCACCGGCGCCGGCAAGAGCACGCTGCTCAATCTGCTGATCGCCCAGTTCCTGCGCTACCCGCGGGCGCAGGTGTTCAGCTTCGACATCGGCTACTCCGGATGGCTGCTGGCGCACGCCGCCGGGGCGCGGCATTACGACCTGGCGGTCGAGCCGGTGCGCCTCCAGCCGCTCGCCGAGATCGACCGCGCGGCCGAGCGCATGTGGGCGCTCGAATGGCTGGAGATGGTGCTCGGCGTCAACGGCGTGGCGGTGACGCCGGCCGGGCGGCAGGCGCTGGAGGCGGCGCTCGTGCTGCTCGCCTCGGAGCCGCCGGCGCACCGGCGGCTGGCCGATTTCCTGCCGCAGCTGCAGGACCGCGACATGGCGGCGGCGCTGGCGCCGTACTCGGGCGGGGCGCTCGGGCAGCTGCTCGACGCCGGCGAGGACGAGGTCGCGCGGGGATGGCGGCCGGCGGGTGGCGGGGCCGGGGCTTCCTATCACGTTTTCGAGCTCAAGCGGCTGGCCGACATGGAGGACCGCGCGCTGCTGCCGGTGCTGCTCCACCTGTTCCACCGCGTCGAGCAGCGCCTGGAGGAGGGGCGGCCGTCGCTGCTGGTGATCGAGGAGGCGTGGCTGCCGCTGATGAAGAGCGCCTTCGCGGCGCGCATCAAGCAGTGGCTGCTGACGCTGCGCAAGCAGAACGCGGCGGTGGTGCTGGCGACGCAGAGCCTGGCCCAGCTCGCCGGCAGCCCGCACCGCGCGGTGATCCTGGAGAGCTGCCCGACGCGCATCCTGCTGCCCAACCCCGAGGCGGCGGCGCCGGCGCACGCGGCGCTCTACCGCGACCTGGGGCTCAACGACGCCGAGATCCAGCTGCTGGCGCGGGCGCGGCGCAAGCGGGACTACTACTTCAAGAGCCCGCGCGGCTCGCGGCTGTTCGAGCTGGGGCTGGGGCCGGTGGCGCTGGCCTTCCTGGGGACGCCGGAAGGGATGACGCAGGCGGAGGCGATCGCCGAGGCGCGGCCGATGATCGCGCGGCACGGCGCGGAGTGGCCGCGGGAATGGCTGGCGCGGCGCGGCGCCGCGGTGCCGGCCGGGCGCGCGGCGCAAACGGATGCTGACTCTCAGGAGACATGGTCATGAGGACTTCTCGATCGGTGCCGCCGCAACCGCCCGCCGGCGCGGGCCCGCGGCACAGCCGCCGGCGGCTGCTCAACCGCGTGCAGGTGCCGGCGCATCACGAGCGGCGCCGGCGCCGGCCGCTGCGCCGGCTGCGCGGGTTGCTCGGCGTGCTCGGCGTGCATCACTACCCGCCGTGCCGGCGCAAGCCGGGGGCGCCGCCGGTGGCGCCGGCACTGGCCGGCGCGCTGCTGGCGCTGTGGCTGCTGGCGCCGGCGCCGGCCGCGGCGCAGTGGTCGGTGATCGACGAGGCGCACATCGCCCTCAACGCCTACTGGCATTACGTGCACTATGTGCAGTTCGCGCTGCAGATCTATCACGAGATCCAGCAGGTCGAGAACCAGCTGCAGATGCTGCGCAAGCTGGCCAACCCCGACTGGCGCACCATCCAGCAGCTGCTCGCCGATCTCGACTCGCTGGTGCGCTCGGGGCGCGCCATCGGCTACGCGCTCGACAATGCCGGCGCCCAGCTGCGCCAGGCCTTCCCGGGGTGGACGCCGTGGATGGACCCGGCGGCGGCGCCGCTCCAGTCCGAGCGCGCGCTCGACACCATGCGCGCCGGGCTGGCGGCGATCTCGCGCCAGTCGCAGAGCCTCGCGCCCGGCGAGCAGACGCTGGCGGCGATCCGCCAGCAGATGACGGCGACCGCCGGCACGCAGCAGGCGCTCGAACAGATCACCACGCTGGCGTCGTTCAGCGCCCAGGAGCAGTTGCTCGCGCGCCAGTCGCTCGCGGTCAACGCCAATTTGCAGGCGGTGGCCGACGCCTACTGGATCGACCGCGACGCGCAGGCGCGGGCGACCTTCCAGCTGGTCGCCGCCGAGACCGGCCTCGCGGCGCGGCAGAGCACCTCGCCCGGGTTCACCT
>JASLEW010000672.1 GCA_030150965.1 Thermoanaerobaculia bacterium
CGCGCCGCCGGCCGCGAGCGGCAGCTCCAGCAACTCCTCGATGTCGCGCAGCAGCTCCGGGTCCGCATCGTCGTCGCCGAGCTCCGGGGGACGCCGCTCGACGGCCTCGATCCAGCCGGACGCCCTGCCGCTCTCCGGCACGAGGTAACCCTCGGCCCCGGCGGCGATCACCACGGCCCAGATGTGCTTGCAGACCGTCTGATACTCCAGGTAATAGGGGCAGGAGCAGCTGACGGCGAGGCGGTGCGAGATCCGCTCCAGGTCCACGTGATACCTGGCCGATCCGGAGACGACGGCGCTGACGAAGTCCTCTCCGTGACCGAAGATCCAGACGCGCCCGGCGCGGAAGCACTCCTCGCCCCGGCGGCGCACCTCCGCGGCCACCTGAGACACCAGAGTGGTCGCCAGATCCATCGTCATCGCCGCAACGCTAGCACGACCCGGGCAGCGTCGGCCGGCGGCGGGCGCCGGCGCCCGACCGCCGGCGCCGCGCCTTGCTTCGCGGTGCGGCTTCGCCAATCATGGGACGGCATGCAGCACGACCTCGCCGCCGTTTTCACGCTCCTCTTTCTGGTCGCCACGGTGGTGGCGATCCTGGCGCAGCGCCTGCGCGTGCCCTACACGGTGGGGCTGGTGCTGGCCGGGCTCACCCTCGGCTCGCTCGGCTTGATCGAGCCGCCCCGCCTGACGCATGAGTTCCTGTTCGCGCTGGTGCTGCCGGGCCTGGTCTTCGAGGCTGCCTTCAAGCTGCGCGGCACGGAGCTGTGGCGCAACCGGCTCACCCTCGCCCTGCTCGCCCTGCCGGGGGTGGGGCTGGCGATCGTCCTGACGGCGCTCCTGGCCCCCGCGGCGCTTGCCGCCGCGGGCGCCGGCAGGATCACCGCGGGCGAGGCGCTGGTCTTCGGCGCGCTGATCAGCGCCACCGATCCGGTCGCCGTCCTGGCGCTCTTCCGCCAGCTCGGCGTGCCGCACAGGTTGAGCCTGCTGGTCGAAGCCGAGAGCCTGCTCAACGATGCCACGGCGCTCGCCTGCTTCGTCGCCTGCCTCGCCCTGGCGGTCGAACCGGCGGCCGACCACGGGCCGGCGCTGGCGGCCGGGCTGGCCGCGCGGTTTGCGGCGTCGCTCGCGGGCGGCGCGCTGATCGGGGCTCTCGCCGGCGGCGGCGCCGCCCTGGCGATCTCCCGCCTCGACGAGCCGATGGTGGAGGTGACGATCACCGTGGTGGCGGCCTACGGCTCGTTCGCTCTCGCCGACCGGTTCGGCGTCTCGGGCGTGCTGGCGACCGTCGCGGCCGGCCTGCTCTGCGGCCGCGAGCGGACGCGCCGCGGCATGTCCGCCTCGACCCGGGTCGCGGTCGGCGCCTTCTGGGATTACATGGCTTTCGCCCTCAACTCCCTGATCTTCCTGCTCATCGGTTTCGAGGTGCACCTGGGCGACCTCGCCGCCGCCTGGCGGCCGGTGGCCGCCGCGTTCCTTGCCGTCCTCGCCATCCGCGCCCTGGTGGTCGGCGCGGTGATGCTGGCCGTCCATCTCACGGCCGAGCGCCTGCCGTGGCGCTGGGCGCCGGTGCTCACCCTCGGCGGGCTGCGCGGCGCCCTGTCGATGGTCCTGGCGCTCAGCCTGCCGGCCGCGCTGCCGCACGGCCGCCTGCTCGTCGCCCTCACCTTCGGCGTCGTGACGCTTTCGATCCTCGGCCAGGGGCTCACCATGCCCCTCCTCGCGCGCCGCCTCGGCCTCGCGGCCGACACCTCCTAGGCCGCCCTGCCGGCGGGTCAGGCCGGTGCCGTGGGGATCGTCAAGGTCCGGGTCCGCCCGGCCGCGGGCGTCGCGCGGCGCGTCCGCCCGCCCGCTTCAGGCCGCCGGCTGCACCAGCCGGACGTGGGTCGGCTCGTGGCCCGGCCGCTCCGCGACCACCACCCGGTTGCGGCCCTGCTGCTTGGCGCGGTAGAGCGCCTGGTCCGCCGCCCTGACCAGGTCGTCGGGAGCGAAGGCGGCCTCGGGCACCAGGCCGAACACGCCGGCGCTGACGGTGACGTGGTCCGCGACCGGCGATGTGGGATGCGGGATCGCCAGTGCCTCGATCCGGCACCGCAGCTCCTCGGCGAGGGAGGCGGCGGCCGCCGCCGGGGTCTCGGGCAGCAGCAGGGCGAACTCCTCGCCGCCGTAGCGCACCACCACGTCCGCCGGCCGCAGCGCGACCGCGGCCAGCACCCGGGCGACCTCGCGCAGGCACTGGTCGCCGCCGACGTGCCCCAGGCTGTCGTTGTAGCGCTTGAAGTAATCGACATCGACCATCACCAGCGACAGCATGCTGCCGTTGCGGGCGGCGCGCTGGAGCTCGCGCTGCTTGGCCTCGTTGAGGACGCGCCGGTTGGCCAGCCCGGTCAGCGGATCGATCGTCGCCAGCGCCTCGAGCTGGCGGTTGGCCTCCTGCAGCTCGACCGTGCGCTCGTCGACCATGGCGGTGAGCTGGGCGGCGCGCCGCCGCAACCGGCCGGCGGCCAGCCGGTGGCAGCCGAAGGCCAGGCCGAGGACCGCCAGGCCGATGAGCGCCACGAAGGACGAGCTCTCGTAGAACAGCGGCTTGACCTCGATCGTGGCCAGGGTGGCCGCGTCGCTCCAGTTGCCGCTCTCGTCCCGCATGGCGACCTCGAAGCGGTAGCTGCCGGGATCGAGCATGGTGAAGCGCGCCAGCCGCGAGCCGTCGTCCGCGATCCAGTCGGTGTCGAGGCCCACCAGGCGGTAGCGGAACGCGGTCCGCCTCCCGGCGACGAACACCGGGGCCGAGAAGCGGAGATCGAGGCGGCGGACGCTGGCGAGCAGCGCCAGGGCCGCTCGCGGCCCCACGCGCAGGTCGCGGCCGTCGGCCGTCACCCGGTCCAGGCGCGGCGCGAGCCCGAGCAGCGGCGGCGCCTGGCGCTCGGGACGGATCTCCACCAGGCCGTGGTTGGTGGCGAACCACAGGTGGCCATCGCCGGTCCGTGCCACGCCGGGATGGGAGCCGCCGTAGCAGACCCCCTCGACCACGCCGTCCTCCGGACCGTAGCTGAACGGCACGAGCGCGGTGGCGCGGTGCGCCTCCAGCTCATCGATGACCCGGCGGGCGACGCGGGAGATGCCGGCGCCCGAGCAGATCCAGAGGTTGCCCAGAGGGTCCTCGCGCAGCTGGCGCACGGTGTTGTCGTCGAGGCCGCTGCGCTCGTCGAGCCTGGACCAATGCCCGTCGTGGAAGTGCAGAAGCCCGGCGCCGAAGCTTCCCACCCACATGTCGTTGGCCTGCCCGCGCTGCACCGCGGTGACGATCGGCAGCTCGGCCGCCGGCAGCATCGGCTCCAGCCGGCCGTCCCGCAGGCGCAGCAGCCCGGCGCCGCGCGTGCCGACCCACAGCGCTCCTCCGGCATCCTCGGCGATGCCGGTGATCTCCTGGCCGGCGAGGCCGTCCACCGGCATCACCCTCCCGGCTCCCGGCGCCATCATGCCGAGGCCGGCGCCGGTCCCTATCCAGAGGTTGCCGGCCGCATCCTCGTAGAGGGTGTCGACGACCGCGTTGGCGTTGGCGCCCCACAGCGGCCGGAACTGCCACCCGCTGGCCGCCCGCCGCGCCAGGCCCCGCGAGGTGCCGGCCCAGAGCGTCCCCTGGCGGTCGCGCAGCAGCGACCAGACGGTCATGCCTGGAAGCTCGGTGGCGCCGACCGACACGTTATCGAAGCGCCGCGACAGCCGGTTGACGCCGCTGAAGGTGCCCACCCACAGCTCCTGTCCCTGCTCCGCCAGCACCGAGACCACCGTGTCGCCGCCCAGGCCGTCGGCGCGCGTGTAGGTGCGGCAGCTCTTCTCCACCAGCTGCCGCAGCCCGTCGCCGGCCGTGCCCAGCCAGACCGTGCGGTCGGCGGCGACGAAGATCCGGAAGGCCAGGCCGGAGGCCAGCTGATGGCCGGGGCTGGCGGTCAGGATCCTGCCTCCCCGGACCTGGACCACGCCCTGGCCGCCGGTGCCAAACCAGAGGCTGCCGTCTCCGGCTCCCGCCGCGATCACGCCCTGGACCGGGGGCACCTCACCCGGCGCCAGGGTCACGGTCGCGCCGTCGCCGAAACGCCTGGCGTCGTTTTCGGTGAACGCCAGGATCGAGCCGTCCAGGTCGCGCACCAGGCCGGTCACGGTCTTGCGCAACAGCCGTGGATCGGCGGTGACCGGTTCCAGCCGCCCGGCGCGGAACCGCCAGGCGCCGTGGGCCTCGGTGCCGATCCACATCGCGCCCGGCTCGCCCGGCAGCAGCATGTCCACCCTGGCGCCGACGATGCCGGCCAGGGTCAGCCTGCCGGTGGCGGCGCCGCGGCGCCACAGGCCCGAGCGGGTGCCGATCCACAGATCGCCGCCGGCGTCCTCGGCGAGCGCGCTGACCTCGGCCTCGGCCAACGGTCCGCCGGCAGGGTCGGCGACCAGCTTGTCGCCGCGCAACCGGAAGAGGCCGCGCCCGGTCCCCACCCACAGCGTGCCGTCGCGCCCGGCGGCCAGGGACATCACCATCACGCAGCGGCCCGTTGGCTGCGGCATGGCGATCGAGGTGAAGCGATGGCCGTCGAAGCGGACCAGCCCCTTCTCCGTGCCCACCCAGAGATAGCCATCTTCCGACTGGGCGATGGCGTAGACGCTGTTGCCGGGCAGGCCGTCGGAGCGCCGCCAGGTGCGCAGGAAGTAGCGGTCGTCCAGGTGGGAGGAGGCGGCGGCGTGGGCGGCGGCGGCGGACAGCAGGCTGAGCGCGCAAACCAGCGCCAGCGGCGCGGCGCGCCGGGGAAGAGGTCTCGTCCGTGTCGTCCGTGGCATGGCTGGTCGCCTCCACGGACGAGCATGGCCGCCGCGCCGGGCGGCAGGGATCGGCAAGATCCCGCCATCCGGCGTCGGCGATCGGCTGAGAATCGTGTCGGCGCTGGTCCTACACGGAAGGCGCCGGCGGCGTGGGACCGCCGCCTTCACCTCCGGCGCGCCGCTGGCCGACGGCTGGGGGCGGCTGGTGAGCATCGAGGGGCGCCCGCGCGAGCTCAGGGACATGCCCACCATCAACCACATCGTGATCACGCCGGGCTGCTTTCACACCCTGGGCATACCACTCATCCGCGGCCGTGACCTCACCGCCGCCGACTTCGACGCGCCGCTCGTCGTCGTGGTGAGCGAGGCGTTCGCCAGGCAGTACTGGCCGCGCGAGAGCGCCCTCGGCAAGCGCATCCGCTTCGGCCCGCCGAAGAACCGGACGCCCCGGCACACCATCGCCTGAGACCCGCCGCGGCCCTCGCCACCCCGAGCGCCGCCAAGGCAAAGGCGGACGCCGCCTGGCGATCGCAGGTACGAATCCGCTCCAAAGGAACAGTCTTGGATTTGGCCCGGAGCTCTGGTGAGCGCTCAGGCGGGCGGCGGGGTCCAGCGCACGGCGGCGCCGGCGAGCACGCAGAAGATGTTGCGTTCGGGCAGGCCGGAGCCGGCGGCATCGACGGCGTTGCCGTGCACGTCGTGCAGGGTGTAGCCCAGGCCCAGGAGCCGGCTGAAAAGGCTTTGCCGTGAGACGCCGGCCTTGACGGCGTATTCCGGGTCGTCCTCGACGATGGCGATCTCGGGACGCAGGGTGGGTCCGAGGCCGGCAAGGGCCTGGTCCTCGTAGCCCTGGACATCGAGGAGCAGGAGGCGGGCGCGCTCGACATCCAGGGCGCGCGCCAGGTGCGCCAGATCGAAGACCGGAGCGATGAATCCATCACCGCCGGTGAAGAAGCTCGCCGCCCCAGGGTTGTCCGAGGGTGGCCAGGGCATCGGCACGAGGGCCGGGGCGCTGCCCAGGGCGGCGCCCACCAGGGCGAGCGAGCCCGGCGGGACCTCGTTGAGCTCGATGTTGGCGCGCGCCCGCAGAAGGGCGGCAGGTTGCGGGTCGCAGGCGACGATGCGCCCGGTCGCGCCGACCGCCTTGGCTGCCACGATGGCGTGCAGGCCGTTGTTGACGCCGGCGAAGATCGCACGGTCGCCCGGCCGCAGGTTGGCGCGCAGGAAATCGAGGGTCAGCGGCTCGTAACGGCCATCCCGCAGCAGCAGATAATCGATCCAATCGGCCGGATGGAGCCAGAGCCGCTCCACCGGGTAGACATCCCCCACGACTCCCTGCCGGGGCCAGACGGTCTGGCCGAGCCAGCGCACCACCCGTACCTTGGCCGGATGCGCGGGCCCGGAGACATAGAGCTTGAGCAGCTTGCCGAGAATCGTCAGAGACGCCCCATACCGATCATCCGAGCGTAGCACGCGGAAGAGCGTTGGCGCGTGAGCCAAGGGCGGTGACGGCGCACCGTCGGTCCGGGGACTCGCGGATGCCGGAGGGCCGCGGCCTAGCCGCCGGCAGGCATCGGACGTTCGTGGATGATCATCCAGGACGTGCCGAACCTGTCCCGCAGCTGAGCGAAGCGAAAGGCGAAAAAGGTCTCGGCCATGGGCATGAAGATCTCGCCGCCCTCGGACAGCGTGGCGTAGACCCGCTCGGCCTCCTCGCTGCTGCCGGTGACCAGGGTGAGATAGGCGCTGCGCATCGGTTGAGCGCCCGGGATGTCGGCTGCCATGAGCTCCGTCTCGCCGAGCGTCATGCGGGCATGCAGGATCGCGTCGTTCCAATCCGCCGGTCCTTCGGCCGCCCGCGGCCCCTGGCCATGGGTCATCATCATGGTGATCTTCCCGCCGAGATGTTGCTCGTAGAAGCCGAACGCCTCCCGGCAGTTGCCACCGAAGCTCAGATACGTGAAGAGCTTCATCACCTCGTCTCCTCTCGTGGGATGCGACCGCTCGGCCGCAGCGTACGCCGCGGCACCGCCGGCCGTGGCGCGGCCAACCTCGGGCCTGTCGTCCGTGCCGCCGCCGTCTGCCGCGACCTCGGGCCCGAAGACTGCCGGCTGCCGAGGTCCTCTGCCGCGCCCTCGGCCTCGGCCCCGTGGACCCCGGACCTCCTGGTCCTCGACGAAAGCCTCGCCGCCCTCGACCCGGAAAGTCGATTGGCGGTGCTGGAGGTGCTGGCCCAGTGGAGCGGCGCGCTGATCGTGATCGGCCACGAGGAAGCGCCAACGCCCCCCTCTAGCCCGATCTCGCCCCCTGATCGAGCTTCAAGGCGGACAAGAGCCGATGGGTGGACAGTTGTAGTTGACACCGTCACAAGTGATGAAGCGCGCATGCTGCGTACACGAGACGTTGCCGGAACAGCTGATCTCGACAGTCCCCCCGCCGCAGACGCACTCCTTGGTGACCGTGCAGCTGCTAAGCAATACCGGCCCGGGTACCTTGGCCGGCATGATCTCCGAGCTGGCGGTAGCGGGGGTTGACTGTAGCGATGCGGTGGCGGCAGCGGGTGCCGCGGTACCGGAAGGTCGACCGACACCGGGTTCCAAGGCCCAGCTAGCAGCGCCAACCAGCGTCAAGGCGACAGCAGCGAGAAGTAGGTGAATTTTTTTGTTCATAACATCCTCCTTATTTTTCTAACAATACACGAAGAAGTTATCGCGATCAAATCGCCAGAATCAAAGGAGCACTCGCGGGGGCGGAGCCGGCCCGCGCCTCGTCCGGCCGGCAGTAGAGGCGAAGCGTCGCCGCCTCGACCGCCCAGGCGCGTGCAGGCCGCGGGCATCGCCGCCTGGTGGCTGCTGTTGTGGCGCGCCCCCACGGCGCGGGTCCTCTTCGCCGCCGCGGGAGAGGGCGTGCGCGGCCTGCTCGCCTTCTGGCTTGCCGACCTCGGCGTCCTCGGCGCCGCCTCGCTCGCCGCGGCGCTGCTGCTCGCCGCCCGGTCCGGCTGGGGGATCGCGCTGGCCTGGTTCGCCGCCGGCGGCGCCGCCTACGCCACGGCCTGCTGCATCGTGCGGGCGGCAATGGACGGCACCGGCTGGTGGAGCGTGGCCCTGATGACGCCGGCGGCGCTGCTCTCGGCCGTCGCGGCGCTCGATGCCAGCCCGCCGCTGCTGCCGGTCTTCCGCCGCGCCCGCCCCGCCCCGGCGGCGCGCAACGTCGCGAAGACGCTCGTCCAGACCGCCGTCTTCTGGGGCTTCCGCCCCCCATCTCGCCTACCGCGCCGCCGTACCGTGCTGGTGGCCGCGCCGCCGGCCGTTCATCCCCCCTCCGGCGGACGCCGGGGATGCCGTCGACGGCGCTCCACGGCGCCAGCCCTGACGCTCAGTCGTCGTCGCCGTACCCTGCCTCTCGTTCATCGGTCAAGTGCAAGCGCAGAACACCAAGTTTGTGGAGGGGTGGCGCAGTGTCTCCGTACTAGTCGTACCTCCCTGTGCTTGCTGCAGACGCTCCTCGTTCAACTTGCGCAGAGTTTCCTTCGAGACGGTCAACTTCTTGCTGAGGGTAACCTTTTTCATGATCGGCGTTCCCTTCCAATCGATGGGCCAACAATTAGGGAGCCAACGATTTTCTAGGTTAGTTTGCGCAGCAAACGATGCACCGGCGAGCCGCGCTGCCGCCTCCTCGCGTGGCGAGCGGCCCTGCCCTACCTCTTGAGCTCGACGATGATGGCGTGCAGCTGCGTCCCGCCGGTGTTCTCGGCGGAGTGCGTGACCGGCTCCCGCCAGAACGTATCGCCGGTCTTGAAATCCACCTCGCTGGCCCTGCCGTCGCTGCCGGTGATCCGCAGCCTGCCGCCGGCAACGACATAGACGACGTTCGCGGGGTGGGAGTGCAGCTGCTCGCGGTCGCCGGGGTTGCTGATGGTTTCGAGGACCCGCACTTTGTCGTTTTCAAAGCGCAGCTTGACGACCGAGGGGGTGGCCTGGTCGGCGCTGGGCGCGGCGGGCGCCGCGCCGGTGGCGGCAAGGGCGGGCGCCAGGACCATGGCGAGCACGGCGAACGGACGGCACGCGGCTTGGAGCTGAGTCATCGGATCGGTCCTCCCGGAGCGCTGGGCTCAACGAACATGCGGCCGGGCGAGCAAGCTGGCTGGCTGGGGGCCGCCTATCGGCGCAGCGCCGGCGCGCCGCCGCCTTCGAGACCGCGCCCGGAGGAGAGGGAGAGGGCGAAGCTGCCGAGCCAGTGGCCGCCCTCGCAGTGCTCGCCGGTGACCGCCGCGAGGCCGGCGGCACGGTGCGCGGAGATGGCCGGCGGACGGCGGGGCACGGCCCATTGTCGCACAGGCCCGTGGCCGCGGCGCCCACCGCGCCCACCGCGGCGGACGGGCGCCGGCCGGACGGGCGATAGAGCTTGGGCCAGCAGACCAGGATCGGATTTGGAGGAGCCGTGGTGGGGCCGCATACGGAGTAGAAGGCCTGGCCCTGGCATACGGGGTCGCCGCATAAGCCGCAGACCGCGGTGTCGAGCGCCAGGGACGCGCGCGGCGAGCCGGTGGCGTGGCGGGTGAAGTTTCACCGAGCCTCTTTCGACCGGTCGCCGTCAGTGGATCACTCGGTGTGTCCTGTGCCAGACTCGACGCTGAGCACACGCAAACCTTGCTGCACAGGTCAGGCGCATCGAGCGCTCGGACCGCACTCACCTGAGAGGGGGACGAGATGCACGCGAACCGGGGAACACGGAAGCTTACGGTTGTGGTGGCACTGGCTCTTGGTTTCATCTCTCCTGTTCTCGTAGCGCTGCCGGTGGCGGCAAGTGTGGCGGCTTCGGAGGCGGCCACGGTCACGGCAGCGTCGGACCACAGAGACGGCGCCAGCGGCTTCGCAGACGGCGCCGGTGGAACCGGCGCCGGAGTGATCGGAATCGTTGCCACCGGCGTCAGCGTCAGCTGTCAGTCCGGCTACTTCGCGTGCTGTAACCCGGGGAGCGCGCAGTGCTATCAGAGTGGCACCGACCCTCTGCCCACCTGCAAGTCCGGCGGGCCGGGCGCGAGCTCGTGTTCCTACAGCGGCACTCAATCGGACTCGACCACGGCGGATGGCGGTCTTTGCGAGCTCGGCAACCGAGTGCGCGGCTGAAGCCGCCCCGCGGGGCCGCGCTGCGTTGGCGACGGCGGGTGGCCACCGCGAGCAGGCTGTCCGTTGTGACGGCCCCCCGCCGCCGTGCCGGCCTCAGCCTCCGACGGAGCAAAGGGCAATGTCTGACCACCTGCGCGGGGGCGGCGGGCGCCGGCCACACCGTGGGCGCATTCTCTGACTGCCGGCACCCTCTGCTCCAGGCGCGGATCGCGGCGAGTGAGGAGCATCATCGCCCCGGCTTTGGCCGCCCAGTGCCTTTCGCGGGCCGGCCGGCTGCGCGCGCCGCAGGAGGCCCTGGCCGAACCACAGCTGGAGCAGGCGGCCCTGGATGTCGCGCCCGTGGAGCCCTGGCCGCCGTCGATGGCTGGAGGTTGCTTGGCGGCCTGCACGAGGGCGGTCGCTGGCGGCGGCCCCTCGGCGGGCGGCGCCGCCGGCCGACCAGAGGCCACGAGCGCCGCAGCTTATCTTGTAAGTCCGGGAAGCAGTGGAGTTTCTCGGGCGGCCAGCTGAACCCAGCCGGCCGCCCCTTTTGCTCCGGCGCCGCCGCGGACACCGCCGGGCTCGGTCAGCCGCCGCCTCCGCCGCGGCCCGGTGTCAACAGATGCCGTGGAGAGTGTAGCTTTTCCTCGGGAATCTGCCCGAATATTGACAGCCCCCGGCGCCGTGCCTCGACTTGCCCTCCTGGGTGGCCGCGCGGCTCCAGGGCGTGTAGAGTAGAAACCGCTCTTGCCGTCGGCGCTCGCAGCGGCGGCAGGACGACCCCACATGACCGTCCGCCGCCAGGGGCCGGCGGCAGCTCCCCTGCTTCAGGCCGCTGCCGAGGAGGTCGCCCGCGACATTCATTCCCGGGCGCACCATGCGCGCGACGGCGGCATCTACTGGTGCCAGCCCGCGGCGCCGGAGGTCCGTGGCGGCCCCCACAGGCAGCTCGACTCCTATTTGTATCCGGGGGCGATGGGCATCGCCCTGTCGTTCGCCGCCGCGGGGAGGATCTTGCGGCGTCCGGCGTACCGCGCCCTGGCGCTTCAGGCGATCGCGCCGCTGCGCCGCGAGCTCGCCGAGGCGGTGAGCGATGCGGCGCGGGCGGCCGAGATCCGGCTGCCGGTCGGCGGCTTCGCCGGCCTGGGATCGCTGGTCTACGGCCTGGTGCGGCTCGGCGACGTGCTCCGCCTGCCAGGGCTGTGGGCCGAGGCGGCGGACCTTTCGACCCTGATCAGCCGCGAGCGGATCGGCGGCGACGAGCGGTTCGAGGTGATGACCGGCAGTGCGGGCGCGATCCTCGGGTTGCTGGCGCTCGACGAGCGCCGGCCGGGACCGAACCGCGCCGGCGAGACGCCGCTCGGCCTGGCCCACGCGGCGGCCGAGCATCTGCTGCGCCACCGCGGCTCGTGGTCGAGAGCGACGAGAGCGGAGACGGGCGCCGGCCGGCGTGAGGGCGGCCCGCCGCCGCTCGGGTTCTGCCACGGCGCCGCCGGCATCCTCTGCGCACTGGCCCGGTTAGCGCGGCGTGGCGCCCGCCGCGACCTCGCGGCGGTGGCGCGGGAGGAATGGGCGGGGATCGCGGCGGCCTATGACCCGGAAGCCGGCAACTGGTGCCTGCGCGAGCATGGCGGCGTGCCCGCCGGCCTCTCCTGGTGCAACGGCGCGGCGGGAATCGTCCTCGCCGGCCTGGAGGTCGCGGCCCTCGCCTCCGAGGGCCAGGCCGAGTCGCTCGCGGGCGGCCTCGCGACGCTTGCGGCGCAGCCCCTTGGCGACAAGGACCACCTCTGCTGCGGCAACCTGGGAAGGGTGGACGCTCTGCTGCAGGCCGCCCTCCGCTTCGAGGATGAGCGGCTGCTCGACGCCGCCAGGTCGCTGGCTCTGCGGGTGGTCGCCAGGGCGCGGGGGGAGGGGCGCTACCGGTTGATGCTCCACCCGCAGGAGCTGATCGATGTGCGGCTCTTCCCCGGGCTCGCGGGTGTGGCCTACGGACTGCTGCGGCTGGTGGCACCGCAATCGCTTCCCTGCCTCTCCCTGTTGGGCTAGCCCGCCCGCGATGTCCCGCGCCACGCGCCGCGGCGAGCGGTCCGACACCCCTGGACTCAACCTATGCGATCTTGCTATCTTGCATAATTGCATTTTGCAGGCTATTCTAGTTCGGCACGCCAACCCCGCTCGCCTCGCGACGAGGCAGAAAGGATCTGTTATGCACAAGTTGGGATCGATTTTGCGCGCGCCATGAAGGACAGGGCCTATTTCGCCAGCCTCAGCGCGGCCGACCAGCGCCGCGTCCGCCGGGCCGATCCCATCGGCGAGGTGGATCTGAGCGACGAGCGGCTGGAGACGGTGAGCGGCGGCCTCTCGGGCGGCGATCACCTCGAATCCACCACCACCACCACCGATCAGCCGAGCTGCTCCTGCTCGGCGCAAGCTTCGGCGGCGCGCCGCCTCGGCAGGACCGCCACCGAGGGCCACCGCTTCACGCCCGAGTGCGTCTGTGTCTGCTAGCGGCTGACGGCGCGGACCCGGGGCACACGGCCGGACGGTCCGCCGCGCCGCGTGCCCGCCGCCACGCCCGTGGCGGCCCGTCCGCGCGCACGCCATGGCCGCCGATCCGGTTTGGAGATCGCTTCGCCTGGCCGAGCGGCGGAGCCTGCAGCTGCCCGGCGATGCCATCGCGCTGCCGCCGGCGGCAGAGGATTACGCACGGGACCAGCTGGCGAGGTGGAAGCGGCAGACGCCCTTCAACGACGGCGAGTGGTTCGAGCGGCGGCTGCGCCAGGACGCCCTGACCGAGGACGAGATGCTGCGCCTGAGCGGCGCCGCTCCCACCGTGCCGCCGCAGGCGGCGCGGGGCGCCGCCTGTGAGCGGCTGCGCGCGGCCACTCTCGCGGCAGGCTGCGGAAACGGCGAGCCGGCCGGCCGCCAGCGAGCCGGCGGCCGGCCGCGCTTGGGCGAGGCGGCCTTCGCGCGGTTTGCCGAGCCGCTGCTGGCAAGCGCCTGGCGGCAGGTGGAGTCGGTTGCGGCCCGGCTCAAGCGGCGGTTCCCTCTCGCACCCTTCACGCCGCGAGCGGTGACCGGCCTGCTCTGGAACGGCATGGAGGACCGCCTCGACTGGATGCTCAGCCGCACGGCGGTTCTCGAGCTCCACCTGGCACGCCGGCAGGGATCGCTCGTGGGCCGGACGTCGCGCGCCCGCTTCCGTGCTTTCGTTGCCGCCACCGCCGCCGCCGACGGCGCGCTCGGCTTCTTCGCCGAGTACCCGGTGCTGGCCCGGCTCGTCGCCGAGGCGGCCGATCTCTGGCAGGAGGCGAGCGGCGAGCTGCTCCTGCGGCTCGCGCGCGATTGGCCGGCCATCGTCGGCGCCTTTCATCCCGGCGCGCCACCGGGCCGCCTGCGCGGCGTGAGCGGCGCGAGCGGCGACCTCCACTGCCGGGGCCGCGCGGTGCGGCTGCTCACCTTCGAATCAGGTTTCCGCCTCAGCTACAAGCCGCGGCCGGTCATCGTCGACCACCGCTTCGGCGAGCTGCTCGCCTGGCTCAACGAGCGCGGCGCGCCCGGGCTGACCGCGGCGCGCGTGCTCGAAGGCGACGGCTACGGCTGGATGGAGTACGTCGCGGCCGAGCCCTGCGTGGACCAAGAGGCGGTGGCGCGCTTCTACCGGCGCCAGGGCGCCTTCCTCGCCCTCTTCCACGCGCTCAACACCACGGACCTGCATTGGGAGAACCTGATCGCGGCCGGCGAGCACCCCGTCTTCATCGACCTCGAGTGCCTGCTGGGCGCCGACTACGGCCAGTTCGATGCCGGCAACTACGAGTCGCTGGCCCACTTCGAGCTCAACAACTCGGTGACGCGGATGATGCTGCTGCCGTTCTTTCATGGCAATGCCAGGCAGGAGGTGATCGACCCGAGCGGCCTGGGCGGCGACAGCGGGCAGCTCGCGGTCCACGAGACGCCGGTGTGGGAGGACGCGGGCACCGACCGGATGCGCCTCGCCAGGCGGCGCAGCGTGGTCCAGCAAACCCACCACCGGCCGCGGCTCGGGCACCAGGCCGCCGATCCGCTGGCCTTCCGCGCGGAGCTCGAAGCGGGCTTCTGCTCGCTGTATCAGCTGCTGCTCGCCCACCGCGGTCAGCTGCTCGCGGCCGGCTCGCCGCTCGCGCGCTTCGGCGGCGCCCCGGTGCGCATCGTGTTCCGCGCCAGCCAGCTCTACGCTTTCATCCTCGCCGAGAGCTATCACCCCGATCTGCTGCGCGACGCGCTGGAGCGCGAGCGCCACCTGGACCGCCTGTGGTACGGCATCGATCGCACGCGGATGCCCGACGTCGCGCTGCGGCTGCTGCCCGCCGAGCGCGAGGACCTGTGGCGCGGCGACATCCCCTATTTCAGCACTCGGGCGGAGTCGCGGGACGTGTGGGACAGCAGCGGCCGGAGGCTGCCCGGCCTGCTCGCGCGCAGCGCTCTCGACATGGTGACGGCGCGGCTGCGCCAGCTGGGCAGCGACGACCTCGCCAACCAGCTGTGGCACATCCGGGCGTCGTTCACCGCGCTCGCCATGGATCGCGGCGACGGTGGGGAGGCGCCGCCGAGCCTCGGCCGGCGCCGGCGGCGCCGCGCCGCCCGGCGGGGCCTCCTGGACGCCGCGGCGGAGGTGTCCGAGCGCCTGCACGCGACCGCGCTGGCCAGGGACGGCAGCGCGGGCTGGCTGGGCCTGGCCAAGACGCGGTCGCGCGGCTGGTGGCTGCGGCCGCTCGACACCGACCTGTACGCAGGCCTGCCGGGAGTGGCGCTGTACCTCGCCCACGCCGGGGAGGTCATGGACCGGCGCCAGGACACGCGCCTTGCCCAGAAGGCGCTGGCGAGCCTCGACCGGCTGGTCGCGCGGCCGCACCGGGTCGCGTTTGTCGGCGGCTTCGATGGCTGGGGCGGGATCCTGTACACCTGGCTGCGGCTGGGCCAGCTTTGGCAGGACGGCGGCCTGGTGGAGAGGGCGGTCGCGGCGCTGCCGCGGATCGCCCAGCTCGCCGAGGCGGACGAGGATCTCGACGTCATCCGCGGCGCCGCCGGGGCGATCGTGCCGCTTCTCGCGCTCCACCGTGCGGCCGATTGCGGCGACGCCCTGGAGCTGGCGCGGCGGATGGGCGAGCGGATCGTCGCGGCCGGCCGCCGCCACGACGGCGGGATCTGCTGGCAGACCGCCTCGTTTCCCCGCCACCCCCTGACCGGGTTCTCGCACGGCACGGCCGGGTTCGCCTGGGCGCTCTCCGAGCTTCACCAGGCCGCGGGCGGCGAGGGCCTCGAGGCGGCGGCGGCCGGGGCCCTGGCGTTCGAGGACAGGTTCTTCTCGCCGGCCGAGGGCAACTGGATGGACCTGCGCGCCTGCCGCGGCGGCCTCGGTGCCAACGACTACGTCCGGGAGGCGGACTACAGCGTGGCATGGTGCCACGGCGCCGCGGGTATCGGCCTCAGCCGGCTACGGCTGCGGCGGCGTCATGAGTGGCCGGACCTCCTGGAGAGCGTTAGAATCGCGGTCCATAAGACGCTGCGGAGCGGCTTCGGCAGCAATCACTCGCTCTGTCATGGAGACCTGGGGAACCTGATGTTCGTGCTGGAGGCGGGCCGCGAGCTCGAGGACGGCGGGCTGCAGGCGCGGGCCGCCGAGCTCACGGGCTCGATCTTGAGCGGTATCGCCGAGCAGGGCTTCCGCTGCGGCGTGCCGTTCGGCATCGAGAGCCCCGGTCTGATGGAGGGGCTGGCGGGCATCGGCTACGGCCTCCTGCACGTCGCCGAGCCCGAGCAGGTGCCGTGCGTGCTGCTGCTCGACGGCGGCGGCGGTCCCGCCGGCCGCCACCCGAGCCCGCAACCGCCGACGGCGGCGGCCGG
>JASLEW010000718.1 GCA_030150965.1 Thermoanaerobaculia bacterium
CGCGCCGCCGCCGCTCTCCTTCGCCCAGGAGCGGTACTGGGCGGAACGGCATCTGGAAGCCCGTTCGGTCGCCTCCACCAAGCCGACGCCGATCCGCCTCGCCGGCCCGCTCGATCTCGCCTGCCTGGGCCGGGCGCTCGCCGCCGTCGTCGCGCGCCACGAGGTGCTGCGGACCACCTTCCGCGAGGGCCCGGCAGGGCCGTTCCAGGTCATCCACCCGGCGGTCCCCATGCCCCTGCCGGTCGTCGACCTGGAGCGGCTCGGCCCGGCCCTGCGGCTGGCGGAGGCGCGGCGGTGGAGCATCCGCGACGGGCGGCGGCACTTCGATCTGGAGCGCCCGCCGCTGTTCCGCATGACGCTCTTCCGCTGCGCGGCGGAGGACCACGTCCTGCTCTTCACCATCCACCACGTCGCCTCCGACGGCTGGTCGGTCTCCTTCCTGCTCGACGAGGTCTCGGCGCTCTACCTCGCCTTCCGCCGCGGGCAGCCCTCGCCGCTGCCGCCGCTCGCCGCCCAGTTCCAGGACTTCGCGCGCTGGCAGCGGGCGCTCTCCGCCGAGGAGGCGCTGGCCAGCCAGGTGACCTTCTGGCGCGGGCAGCTTGCGGGCGCCGTGCCGCTCGATCTCGGAGCCGTGGGAGCCACGGGAGGCGCCGGGGCCGCCGGGGCCGCCGGAGCCGTTGGGGCGGTGGGGGCCGGGTCCGCCCGCCCGCCCGCCACCCCGCGGAGCTTCGCCGCCGGCACCGAGCATTTCGTCGTGCCGCGGCAGCTCGAACAGCAGCTCGAAGCCTTCGCTTCGCGGCAGGGGGCGACGCTCTTCATGACCCTGCTCGCGGCGTTCACCCTGCTGCTGCACGGCGAGACCGGGAGCGACGACCTGGTGGTGCCGTGCAGCTTCGGCAACCGCAACCACCGCGAGACCGAGAAACTGATCGGTAACTTCGCCACCGCGCTCCCCCTGCGCACCCGCCTTTCGGGCGTGGGCTCGTTCCGCGAGCTGCTGGCGCGGGTGCGCGAGGCGACGCTCCTCGCCCAGGACCATCCGGACATCTTCTACGAGCCGGTGATGCAGGGGATGAGCTTCCTCGAGGAGGGAGACCGCGGCGGGCTCGCCACCTTCCGGGTCCTGTTCGAGCTGCTCAAGACGCCGGCTGCCGCGGGCGAGGACGCCGCCGAGCTTCGCGTCACCCGGCTGCCCGTCGACACCGGCAGGATCCGCCTCGACCTGAGCCTCTTCCTCAATCAGTCGGATCGGCTGGCCGGGCGCTTCCGCTACAACCGCGACCGGCTCGACCCCGCCAGGGTTGCCGCCATGCGCGACCGCTACCTGGCGATCCTCGCCGCCGCGGTGGCCGATCCCGGGCTGCCGCTGGCCGAGCTGCTGCGGGCGGCGCCGCCCGCGGCAGCGGCACGGGAAGAGGCGGCAGCGGCACAGGAAGAGGAGGGGGCGGCGGACCTCGCCACCCTCGGCGGCGAGCGCCGGCTCCAGCCGGAAACCCGCTACAGTGAGCGCCCATGACCTCCTCTTCCTCCTCCTCGGCCAGCCCGCGACCCAAGCTCGGCATCCTCGGCGGCATGGGCCCGCTCGCCTCGTCCGCCTTCCTCACCACCGTCTACCGCGTCCACGCGGTCGAGCGCGAGCAGCAGGCGCCGGTCTGCATCCTGCTCTCCGATCCGTCGTTTCCCGACCGCACGGAAGCGATCCGCAGCGGCTCCGCCGCCGCGCGGGAGCTGCTGACCTCCCGGCTCGCCGGCGCGCTCGCCGAGCTCGGCGCCGCCGGCGCCGACCGCATCCTGATCGCCTGCGTCACCGTCCACCACTTCCTGCCCGGCGTCGCGGCGGCGCTGCGCCGCCGCGTCATCCCGCTGCCCGGCCTGGCGGTCGAGCGCCTCGCCGCGTGCCGGCAGAGCTTCCTGCTGCTGGCGTCGAGCGGCACGCGGGAGGCGCGGATCTTCGAGCGCCATCCGCGCTGGCCGGAGATCGCGCGGCGCGTGGCGCTGCCCGCCGACGCCGATCAGGAGGAGCTGCACCGCTGGCTCTACCGCCTGAAGCTGAACGAGCCGGTGGCGGGATGCGCCGCCTGGCTGGAGGAGCTGCGGCAGAGGTACCGCGTCGACGGCCTGGTCTTCGGCTGCACCGAGCTGCATCTCCTGCAGCCCCATTGCGCGGCCGGGCGCCCGGAGCACCGCCTGCCGCCGGTGGTGGACCCGCTGCTGATCGCCGCCGAGGAGCTGCCCGCCCTGCTGGCCGGCGCCGCCGCGGCGCCGGCGCCGGCGGATACGGGTACCGGCCATGAAACCTGAGCGGTCCGCGCCGGGGCGGCGGCGGAGGAGCGGTTTGCAAAAGGTTATGGTAGGGTCGCCGGGTATGTTCCGCGCGGCGCCGCGCCAGGAGCGAATCGATCACTATGTATAATACGCCCTGCTTACCAAAGCGGCGGTCGAGCCGGCGCCCGCCCCGGGCACAGGAGAGCGTCTTGTCATGAGCGAACAGATGAAGGCGCGTGTCCTGCTGGGAGGCCTGGGCGGCGATTCCCACAGCGTCGGGCTGCACATCCTCCATTGGGCGCTGACCGGCAGCGGCTACCGGGTCGATTTCCTCGGCACGCAGAACAGCCTCGACGATTTCACCAGCCGGGCGGCTGGTTACGACGTGGTGATGATCTCCAACATGGACGGCCATGCCGAGCACTACCTGCTCACCTTCACGCCGCCCAAGACCGCCGGCCTGCCGCTCTGGTACCTCGGCGGCAACCTGACCATCGACGACGGCGCCGGCTACGAGGCGCGCTTCCGCCGGCAGGGTTTCGATCGCGTCTACGTGAAGTTCGTCGATCTGGCGTCGGTGCTGGAGACCCTGGAGCGCGACCTGCGCGGCCTGGGCGACCTGCGCGGATTGGCGCCGGCCCGGCCGGGGCGCAACCGGCACGCCGCGCGGCTGAGCGCCGAGGAGCTGGAGGCGGCGCGCCCCGGGGTGCTCGCCACCTGGCATACCGGCGGCGAGGCCGCCGACCTGGCGCGCAACGCCGAGCACCTCGGGCGCCAGCCGTCGTTTCCGGCGCTGCTCGCCGAGGTCGATGCCGGCCGGCGGCCGATGGTCATCCAGCCGCGCTGCGGCGTGCCGGGCCTCCCCGAGCAGATCGAGCTGCTGCGGCGCTTCCGCGACGCCGGCGCTCCCGGTCTCTCGCTGCAGGTCGATTCGCTCACCCGCAACAACCGCTACGCCGATGCGCAGCGCGCCATCGCCGAGAGCGCGCGCACCGGCCGGGCGGTGCTCAACGGCTTCCCGGTGGTCAACCACGGCGCCGGCGGCGTGCGCCGCATCGTCGAGACCGTCGGCGTGCCGCTCCAGGTGCGCCACAGCACCCGCGACCCGCGGCTGCTGGCCGAGGTCTCCTACGCCGGCGGCGTCACCGCCTTCGAGGGCGGCGCGATCTGCTACAACATTCCCTATTACAAGGATTATCCGCTGCGCGACGCGATCGCCACCTGGCGCTACGTGGACCGCCTGACCGGCCTCTACGCCGAGCGCCACGGCATCGTCCTCGACCGCGAGTTCTTCGGCACCCTGACCGCGACGCTCATCCCGCCTGCCATCGCCATCGTCACCAACCTCGCCGAGTCGGTGCTGGCCGCCGAGCAGGGGGTGCGCTGCGTCTCGCTGGCCTATGCCGAGCAGGGCAACCGGGCGCAGGACGTCGCCGCGGTGCGGGTGATGGCGGCGGTGACCCGCGAGGTCCTCGACGGCCTGGGGCACGAGGACGTCGCCGTCCACACCGTCTTCCACCAGTACATGGCCGCCTTCCCGCGCTCGTGGGAGCGCTCGGAGGAGCTGATCTTCGCCTCGGCGGTGACCGCGGCGATGGCGGGCGCCACCCGCATCATCACCAAGACGCCGGCCGAGTCGCAGAAGATCCCCACGGTCGAGGACAACCTGCGCGGCATGGAGCTGGTGCGCTTGGGCATCGCGGCGGCGGCGGGCCGCGCGGTGCCCGAGGCGGCGGTGGCCGAGGAGGCGCGCCTCCTGCGCCGCGAGGTGCTGGGGATCTGGGAGAGCCTCGTGGAGTGCGGGCGGGGCGACGTGGCGGGCGGCGTCGTCCGCGGCTTCGAGCTGGGGCGGATCGACATCCCCTTCGCGCCGAGCATCCACAACCGGG
>JASLEW010000721.1 GCA_030150965.1 Thermoanaerobaculia bacterium
CGCGCCGCCGCCGCCGGCACCAAGGCCGACTCCTTCTCGTTGCCACTTGCTTCGCTCATCCCTTCCTCTCCTTCCGGAGGGGGGGAATTTTAGCGTCCGGCATGGGGGGAATTTAGGCGTCTCGCTGACACGCCCCAGCACCGCTGCCTCGCGACAGCCACGGCGTCGAGGGCGGAACGGCCAGGCCGATAGGCGCACGAGTCCGGATGGAAATGCGGCTCCACTTCCGGTTCGAGCACCCTCGTCGTGACCGTCTGCGCCACCCGGTCCGCCACCGTGGGGATGCCGAGAGGTCGGGTACCGCCACTTGCCTTCGGAATCTCAACGAGTCGCACCGGCGGCGGAAAATACGACCCCGATGACATCCGGTTCCAGATCTTGTAGAGGTTGCCCTTCAGATCTTTCTCGAATGCCGCCAGAGTCTCGCCGTCGATGCCCGCCGCACCGCGGTTGGCCTTCACCCGTCGGTACGCTTCCCACACCAGTCGCTTCGGAATCTGGTAAGGCTTTGCCTCAGCCATGGGCTCCTCCCATTGCTGGTTGACCTCTGTCCTTGGCTGGTTCGTCGGGCCCCTTTGCTCCGCCGGCATTACCCGGCCTCATCGCTCCTACGAGCCCGTCCGCCCCTCCGCCTCGCATCGGTACTCAACTCCTTGTGGGTCCACCACTTGGAGGTCTCCCTTGGCATCGAGGCGGGAGGTTCCCACGTTCCGCACCGGAGCCTGCGCTGGTCTCACGCCGTCTTTATGCCGGTCGCCGCTCGGACAATCGGCAGGCACCCTCCGAGCTTAATTCCGGGCCAATGACCGGAGCCCGGTTTCGGCGACGTTCCTGAACTTTCGACACCTCTTCAACGGTTCACTTGCGTTCGTCTTCCCAGCGCCTACCTGAGCGGGTTGACACCCGCCCTTTGACCGGGACGCTCACCACCCCAGCCATTGGGCCGGAGCAGCTCCCGGTGGTTTGGACTCTGGCCCTGCAGCCCGAGTCCGGGGGGCCTACCCCCATCTCCGGTGCAGCACGGCAGCTTCAGTCGGCCATCCGGCCTCCTTTCCGCGCCTTCGTGGCACACGGTCATCGGTTCAATCCCGATCGTCGGCTCCAGTAGAATCAATGACTTACAAGATACAGCAGTCGAGACAAGAACACCAAGGGAAGCACAGGGGAAGCAGCGGACGGCGAACAGCAGCGGGCGCCAGAATGCAGAAGTTGGCGCACTCTCTCCAAGGCTAGACTGCTCCCCCGAGTGTGCTAGCCTCACAAGCATGAGACTCGGCATTGAGCTCGACCGCGAAGCGGACGGACGCTGGATCGCCGAGGTGGTCGACCTGCCCGGCGTCCTGGTCTATGGTGCCACGCGCAATGAAGCCCTAGCCGGCGCGCAGGCATTGGCGCTACGGGTTGTCGCCGACCAACTCGAACACGGCGAAGCCTTCGCTGCCCCTCTCGACCTTTCCTTCGTCATCAACGCCGCTTGACCAGCTGGCCCGCGACAAAGGCAAGTCGGGTTCTGGCAGCCCTTCTCCGGCAGGGCTGGACTGTCAAGCGTACTTCCGGCTCGCACCATACGCTCCAGCGCGCCGACTGGCCTGACTACACTTGGTCCTTCCACGACTCGGTCGAGATCGGCCCCCGGATGATCGCCAAGATCGCGAAGGGCACCGGCCTCAAGCCGGAGGATCTTTAGCCGAACCTGAAAATCACGGGTCGGGCTTTTCGACGCTCGGCGAGCAGGAATTGCTCAGTTAACCATGGACCAAATCATTCTGACCGCGAGCGGGAAGCGTGTGCTCAGTGAATGAACTCGACACAGGCGGGACAACAATTCTTCGAGCCGCCCAGCGCGAGCTGCGGCGGCTCAACAGTCATGTCGCCTGATTCGAATCTTCTCTTTTTTGGCAATTCGGTTGACGCATCAGGTCGACTAAGCGAACTCGCCAGCTTTCTTGAGTATGTCCAGGGATATCTGGATAATGAGAAGACGTTCTGCGCTAATCTCCACGCTGACCTTGAGATTGACATGGTGCCGCTCTTTGCGGAGACGTTGCCGCCGATTCTTCACTCTTCGCTGATCACCTCAACGGTAGCTTTGCTTGAAGTGGAGTTGCGCGGCTACTGCGACGCAATGCAGCAAGCGCTTGAGCTCAGCCTAAAGATGGGCGACCTCTCAGGCGGTCTGCTCGATCGATCTTGGACCTACCTAACAAAGGTGTGCGACCTTGAGCTCGACTCGCAGAGGCTTCGCTGGCCAGATGTGGCTGGCCTGTTCGAGATTCGTAATTGCCTAGTTCACTCTGGCGGCGGCCTTGCAGAGTTTCAGAAGGCTAATGTGATTCGCGCATTCTCGAGTCGTAACGGAAGTCCGTCATTGACGAAGGAAAGAATAACTGTCGATGTCCGCACCTCGGGTATTTGCATCGAAATCGCTGAGAACTTTCTCGACGAAATCTTCGACCTTGCGCTAAAACGATTCCCTGGCCACTATCAGGCGCGACGAAGCTCTTAGGTGAGAGTGCAAGATAAGCGCGCCGTACCGCTGCGCCTGTGGTAGCGCCGCAAGCAGATTCATACCAGCTGGAGGCGCGTCAGAAATTGCCTGAGTCTGCGACCACCGCGAGAACCTGCCGCTCGGCGATCAACCAGTCGTCAACTGCGAATCCGTGCTCGCCTTGCCGCACATTCTGCCACCGATAGTACGCTGCTACGCGGGTTAGCGCGTGAATTCCGGCGTCGACCAGGCCTTGAATACTCTTGACCATTAGGTGTCCGGCGCCTCGGGCTACGGCCGGGGTGAAGGTAGTGAAGGCGCCATGAGAGAAGGCATCTCTGATCTTGATCGAGAGTTGAAAGACCTGCCGGGCTCGGGGTCGGTCGGTAGCCGAGAGCGGATCCACAAGAGCGTCCAAGATCGGGCTCGAGGCCAACTGGTTTTTGTCAATCATCTTGTACTGTACGTGATTTCCGCCGCTCGGCTGGAGGATGTCAAATCCCATGAGGTGCACAGTGGCACGGTAAACCGCTTCGAATATCAGTACCATTGTCATTAAGTTGACAAGCCCATCGGGCAGTGGGCCGCCAAACCAGCCGTAAAGCCCAGAGCTGAAGAAATGTTCCGTGGCCGGCGCAACGGCGGCGATGTAGTTGCGAATGCGCCGGCGCCAGGCCTCGCCGTAGAAAGGCTTAGAGAAGTCGTTCGCGAGGTGCACACCGAGATCGATCTCTTCGCTAGTAAGCCAAAGATCGTCCGCCCAGTGGAGATCATCGGGCGTGAGGATCCCCGCTGCGGCCAGCTCGTGATCGAGCCGCTCCAGTACTTCGCAGCAGACCTGACAGATGTTTTCTGGCGCGTACTCCTTCCGGCCGTACCACTGCGATGACGGGAAGCGGACCGGATCATTCACGTGCAGCAGGATCTCCGCGCGCTTGCTGTTCACGTCCAGGAGACCACCGTGCATGATGCGATTGCGAAGATTGGCGCCGCTTTTACTATACAGGTCTTGGACGGCGGTCAGAGCCGGGATGAATGTGGGCGCGCTAATGGCAAGCTGGCTGATGATGTCGGGGAGGGGTACAGGCCGGCCAGAGACTTTGATAACGGTGAGTCCCATACTGCTGGCCAACGCCCGCACTAGCTGCTCGATGCAGGACAGGACCATGTAGGCAAGGAGCGTGTGCTCGTAAAGGCGGTAGATGAGGTCCCGTCCCTGAACCACTAATTCCTGTCTCGCGATGCTCCCCACCGGTGGCGGGGTTTCCGGGGCGCCGTGCGCAGCAATGATCCTGTGCACCAGTCCATTGCCGACGTCGATCTGGAGAGACTCCCGAGCCGTGGCTCGGAGAAGGCCCGAGAGGCCGTTGCAGCGGAGCACCAAGCCTCCGGTGCGAGATGACTTGGGTGGTGGCAGGTCAGCGACGCCTTTTGCTACCAGGTTCTCCACGATACGCACCAACGTCCCACGGATCGAGGTCATGCTCGAGCTGAGCTTCTCGAGTGTTCTCTCGGCGAATGAAGCCTCAGGCAGGTGGCAGTCCATGAAGTAGGCCGCGAGCAGCAGTTGGTTGTGCAGTCGGACCTCGTGGATAGCCATGCCGGGAGCAATCTCTGCATGTGCCCGGCTAGCAAGCAGGTCCGCTACGACACGCCATAGACTCGGTAAGGGGTTCTCCGCGATGACGCTGGCAGTCGCCATATCTTGCATGAGAAAGGGGAGTATGGCGCGGAGGCGGGTTTTCATGCCGCTCTTGCTGAGCCAGTAGTGGCCGCCCGCTGTGATCGCGTCGTTGAGTTCGTGCCACATCTCGCTGACCGTCACATCGACGCAGTTGTCCTCGAAATCGGCGCATTGAGCAACGGCCGCGTTTCGCATGCCGGGGTCGTCGATGTCGCATGCCCATCCCCGCAGCAACTCTCCCTTGTCGAGATTGATCCGAGATACCAGGCGCTCCGCCAGGCAGAGGTGTAGCGCTCTGCGGCACACTTTGCGCCAGGGTTCGTGGGAATTCTTCGCGAGTCTCGCGAGCAGGAGATCCTCAATCCTCACGATGCGCGCTCGCTGTTCGGTCGCGGCCGTTCGGCCAAGGTTGAACTCATCTTCACGTGCTGGGAATAGCAGAGGATCGCTCGCTGATCCTATCGCCCTCGTCAGCCGCCACCAGATTGACCAGCTTCACGTCAGGCTCGGGGAAACAGAGATTCGGCAAGCCGTTGCGCCGCCGCGACGATTAGGTCCAGCCGTCCAAGGCCTGGTGGCAGACTGTCGAACATCGACTGCGCCCGAAGTGCGCTGCAAAGGCCGGCGATCCCTTAGCCGCCAAGCCGCCTCTGCCGCAGCGCGTCGAGCGTGATCCGCGCGCCTCGCGCTGGCTACCGCCCGCGAACAGCCGGCGTGTCCGTGTCGGCGATCAGCGATCACCCGCCGGGTACTTGCCGCTGAGTTCCGGGGCGCGCGCGGAAGCCCGCCCCGTCGTCGTCCGGCCGGGAAGGGGCCAGCGGCAATTCGCGCTTCATGGGCGGAACCAGCCACGAGCTAGCATCACCTCTGATCTAGCTATCTTCAAGCGCTTGGTCGAACGTTACAAGGTGGAGCACGGCACGGCCCCGCGGTGCGCTGATGCTTTCTGCTTCGCCTCGTATAAGCCTGAACTGCGGCGCCGCTGATCCGCTAGTCTCGCCTAGGCAGCGCTCCAGATAGGAGGGATCTGCAGCCGCCTGCTTGAGGCACTTAGGGCAAAGTGGGACTACGGTCAGGTCGATAATCAGCTCTGCGGACGCCCCGTCTACCACTTGGTCGCCTCCCTTGGCGATGAGGGGCTCACCGCACCACCGGCATATCACGTTGCAGCGAACTCGAAGCAATTTCGCTCTAGGCCCCGTGAAACAGCCAGAGACGGCCGGAAGTAAGGGGGCAGAGAGCAAAGATCTGTCGTGACCTAAAGACCCATCCCACGTCAGGAGTCCGCCCATCTCATTGCCTATCATCAACCCAAAGTCTGGCTGAAACTGCCCTCCACGAAGTGTGGCCAAGGCTGGACCAATCGCGTCCTCGAAATTCCACCTTAGTGCTGCCTGAAGCTGATTGCCGTAGGCAGACTCCAGAGCTCTCTGGGAATCAAGAAGGCTCTGGATGTAAATCGGCACGCCGGCAGGAGTACCCACGGTCTCGCTCAATATACGCGCTTCTTCGAAGCATGTCTTGATCAGTGATACCTGAGAGTTCCAGTGAGGCTGCTGTATCGATGCCATTGCCGCAACCATTTCGCCCATATTGGGTTGAGTGGTTACGACGAGCTGGTTCTCTTGAAATCGCCTCAATGCTGCCTCGGCGCTCTCAAACGCATCCACGATATGCGAGGCAGCGGCGAGCGCACTTTCGGCCAGCACGTCACTGCACTGAATGAGTGATTTGCCCGCGCCGTCGATGTCAGCCGCCAAAGCATCGAACTGCGCTTGGGTCGCCGTCGCAATTTCCATCCCCTGGGCTATAATCGGGGCTTGAGAATCAGCAAGGCATGCCGTCGCAATCTGGTTTTGAAGGAGGCCTTGCATAGTTGCTGTGGCGCCCGCCTGTCCGTTGCCGAGACCCGCCACCTGTGCAAGTACGCCTTTGGCTGCTACCAGCGTGTTCTCGCTCGTTCGGAGCTGCTCTGACGTCACTGCGGCGCTGGACAAACAGGAATTGTCCTGCTCCCAAGTCGCCTTCCAGGCTTGAACCACTTGATTGGCCTCTTCGATTTGTCGTCGATTAGCCTCGTCGACTTGGCGAAAAAATTCATGTGGAAACACGTCGAAATCCATACCTATTTCCTCCTTCCTGCATTAACAGCGCTGTACAAGATCTCTCGGGCCACATCAGCGCGGGAGACAGAACGTAGCGGCTTGGCTTCCCGCTCCTTCTCCACCAGCTCGTCCAGGGCGCGCAGCAGCGCCGGAGTCGTCCTGACGTACAGAACCTCTGTTAGGCCATCTGGTTCTTTCCGCGGTGCCCCGCCTCGCCTCGGTCGTGGTTTCGGCTGCATGGTCGCAAACGCTAGCATAGCGCTAGCGGCATGTCAAGCTCCTGTCGCGCCCCGCGCGTGGCGCAACGAGATCACGCACGGCCTGCGCGTCGTCCCATCGCAGCTTTCCCTGTAAGCGCTGCCAAGCGAACAAGCGAGTGCAGCAAGCCGCGCGACCGAAGGGAGCGGTTCCTTTGCCAGCGAGCGAAGCGAGCGCAGCACAGGAACACGGCTTGCTCCCCACCACCAGAGGAAGCGGCGGCGAGTCCGGGCCGGCGGGAGCACCTCGACGCCTTCACTCTCTTTCTTACAGTTGTCTCGGTCTTCGCTCGGCGCTGGGGCGGCGCTCTGCCGGCAGAGATCTCGCGGTTGGTCCGAGCAGGGGGCCAGGAGGTGGGCAACTCGGCTGTGCACCGGCTTGGCGGCGAGCGGTGAGGTTGCCCGGTCTGCGCGGTGCGTCCAGGACCGTCGCAGGGGAGGGGGATTCCCGGGCTCCAGCCGGGAAGAGGTAGAGCGCAGGGCGGACGATGAGAGCAGGCGGCCGATCGAGCGCGCGCGGCACCGGGCCGCAGGGCGTGGCGAGTGCGCGGTGCCGTGGGCGTGACGGCAAGGGGAGAGCGCATGGTCCCCGGCCGGCCCTGCCGGCAGTGCTTAGCTGCCTGCCGGCAGTAGCGCCGGGCTGCTGCCGGGCGCTGCGGCTGGGGCTGCGGCTGCCGCGAGGGGCTTGCCGGCACTCGCGGTGCTCGCCAACACACAGCCGGCGGCGGTCAGCTCGTGGGCGATGGAGGCGAGGAAGGCCCAGGGCCATTCGAGGCCTCGGGCGCCGAGCACCTGCGGGACGGTGCGGGCGGTGAGGCCGGCGACGATCAGCGGGATCGCCATGCCGCCGGAGGCGGCGAGGACGGTGATCCAGGCGGCGGCGAGGGTGCGGCGGAAGGTGGAGACCTGGGCGACGGTGTGGGCCAGGTAGAGGTTGCCGCCGGTCAGGACGAGAGCGGTGCCGATGCCGGCGACCACCAGGAGAGCGCGCTCGGCGGCGGGATCGACGGGCAGGCGGTCGGCGGCCAGGAGGGCGAGGATGAGCCGCGGGGCCTGGACCAGGATGGCGGCGCCGGCGATGGCAAGGCCTACGCGGCGGGCGGTCATGAGGTCCTCCGCGACGGCCGGATCGGGCTCCGGCCGCGGGGGCGGTGGCCGAGCGGCCGGGGGGCCTTCACGCGGCTCTCCGGCACGGACCGATCGGGCCGCGCGGGGGACGGCCGGCCGGCCAATGAGCGACGACAACGCTCTCCGCGGGCCGGCTGCTTGGCCGATGAGCAAGTACACGCTCTCCGCGGGCCGGCTGCTCGGCCGATGGGCGATCACGACGGTCTGCGCGGGCCGGCTGCTCGGCCGATGGGCGATCATGACGCACTCCGCGGGCGGACGGAGCGGCCCCGGCGGGCGCCAGGCCCCCGGGCGCGCGCCGCCGCCTGCACAGGAGTGCCTTCCAGGGCAACGCCGCCGAGCGCAGGCTTGGCGCTCCCGCCGGCGCGGGTGGGCGGGCGGCCCTCCAGCTTCTTTCCTGAGCCGGCCGCTTCCCCCCCTCGCCACGAGTTCACGGCACCGCGTCCCCGGCGTCAAGGTGCGCGACCTTGACGCCGGGGGCCTCGGCGTCGGTACACTGCTAGTGCGAGGGGGGGGCCGGCGGCCCCATTCCCGGGGCAGGCGTTGGCAGGACGGCGAGCGGGTCCCACGAGCCGATGCCTCCTGAGCTGGCCATACCGGTTGTGGGAAAAAATGATGAGAACGACCCGCTCACGGGCTGCGGCTGGCGCGAGGCGGCGACAGTCGCCTCGAACCCGGGCACCCGGCCAGCACGGCGCCCGCGCCAAGCGCGATCAGTCTCGGGACGTGGAGCTCATCAATGCCCACGCGGCGGAGCTGAACCGGGAAGCTGAGGACGTGCTGTCGTATCAGGTCATACCTTGAGACGTGGCGACGTCGATCCGGCGCGCGCGGCGCTGACCAAGCTCTTGCCGGGAACTTCTCCTGCCTGCCGCATCCGCGACGGGGAGCGGCTCGGCCTCGGCGCCTGCTCCGCGTTGGGGTCAAGTTGCAGCAGCGGCGAGCATACGTTGCGCGCACGACCTCGCCGAGATCTGAGCGGTAGTATTCCGGTCGGAGCCAATCGTTGCTTTCGGACTTAGCTTTCTTCATGGCTCGTTCCGGCCCGGCGGCCAACCGCTCATGACTGTTGCCGGTCATCTCAGAGCGGCAGAGGGCAGATTCGATTGATCCATTCCTCCGGCTCGCTGGCTGCCCAGATGAGCACCAGCTGTTCGACCGCGTCTTGCACCGGCAATTGCTGGGAAACAAGCAGGACACCCGCGCTCGCTGCCGATTGCACGAAGTCGGCAAAATGCCAGGGCATCGTCTTGATGTCGTGGGTCACCAGGATCCTGCCCGCCTTGGCCGCGGCTGCCAGAACCTCGGGATCGGGAATGCCTTCGAGGCCAGCCTGAGCTGCGCTGCGAAAATCCATGGCCGGCTCCTGGCGGATCGCGGCCAGGAGAATCGTGTGGTTGAGGTCAGCGTCCGCCTGAAAGCGAACTCTCACGACTGGTGCTGTCGCGCGCTGGCAAGCTTCTGATAGAACGCCGGGTCCGCCTCATGGGCTGCCGCACGGAGGCGCTCGAATTCCGCACGCCCTTCGCGCAGATAGGCATCGATCTCGGCCCGGTGAGCGAGGTAGAAGGTGATGGCCCCATAGACCTGCTCAAGGTTCAGCGCGGGAAAGGATTGGGCGATGCTCTCGGCTGTCTGGCCGTTCAGAAAAGCGTAGACAACCGAGTCGAGGGAGACCCGAGTACCGGCCACCCGATAGGCGCCATCGCGCTGCGTCACATAGGTTTCGTTGCTCATCGTCTGTCCTCGCCCCAGGGCATCATACCTCGCGCCTCGGATCCTCTGCCAGATTCTACGCCTGGGCGGAGAGCGGGTTTCGCGTCCGGCATGCGGTGCGGCTCCCCTCAAGGTCTGGGGCGCCGCGGCCCGCTCGCCGCCGGCGCGGCTGGCGCTGGGCGGCGAGCGGGCGGCGGGTTCACACGATCCTCCTCTTGCGCCACTTGCGGTATTCGCGCTCCAGGTCGGCGTCCGTGACCTGTGCTGAGCGGTGGAGCGAGCCGACCGCCGGCGCGCATCGCCGCCGCGATCTCGTTCGAGATGCGGTCGGCCGCGGCGCGCAGCGGGTCGTCGGCGAAGTGGGTGTAGCGCTGGGTGGTGCTCGCCTGGCTGTGGCCGAGGATGCGGCCGATCACCGGCAGGCCCAGGCCGGCGGCGGCGCCGATCGCCGCGTACGAGTGACGGAGGTCATGAATGCGCAGCTCCGGGAAGCCGGCGGCGCGGCGGAGGCGGCGCCAGGAGCGCTCGATGTTGACCCAATGCGAGCCGGGGCGCTCGCCGGGAAAGACGAACGGGTTGCCGGCGACCCGCGGGATGCCGGCCAGGACCTCGGCCGCGGCGGCGCCGAGGGGCACGCTCTTCGGGCCGGTCTTCGAGTCCGGCAGGTGCAGGGCGCCGCGCTCGAAGTCCACGTCCGCCCAGCGCAGGGTCAGGATCTCGGACTTCCGGCAGCCGGTCAGGACCAGGAGGCGCAGCACGGCGATCACCGGCGGCGGCTCGGCGCCGCTGCGCTCGGCGGCGGCGAGCACCTCGCCCAGGTGGGTCAGCTCGGCGCCCGTCAGGAACCGCTCGCGGCGCTTCTCCGGGAACTTGTCGACGAAATGGCAGGGGTTGGTGCCCTCGGTGCGCACGCCCCAGCGCTCCGCCAGGTTGAACATCTTCGACAGCAGGGCGAGGACGCGGTTGGCGCTGTAGGGCGTGGTGGCGAGGGACTGGGGGAGCTTGACGACCTCGGAGCGGGCGATGTCTTCGACCTTGCGCCGGCCGAGGACCGGCAGGATCACGTCGCGCAGCATGCGCCGGTCGGTTCTTCGGAAAATCTTCGGGCTCCGAGAGGATGGGGGCGGCGTTGGTGCGTCGCCATGAGCTTGGGCTCAGGCCGTCTGGCCGTCGTGTTCGACGGTGACGGTCAATCCGAGCTGCTTGAGCCGGCGGAGGGGGTAGCCGACCAAGCGCTGGTGGTGAAGGCGGTCGAGATGGTGAGGGCCGAGGTCAAGGTAGGGGGCTCGCGTGTGGAGCATGTGCCAAGCTGCGATCAGGATCTGGTGGGCGACGGCGACCGCAGCCGAGCGCGTCAACCGCCTGCGTGCCGAGGTCAACCTTCCGCCAACATCGTGGGATGAGATCGTTGGCGGCGCATGGCGCCGCTGACCGCGCCGCGCGGCGCGAGGTGCAGGCCCGCCACCGGCCGGCAGGCCGGTGAGCTGCGGGTGGTGGCGACCCGAGAGGGTGCCGGCAGCGGTGGGGAGCACCCCCACCCGGTCGAGCCGGAGGAGATGGAGCGGGGCGGCGGCCTGAACGGGTACGTCGATGACGTATACTCGACAAGGTGAGCGGCGTGCACTTCATCGAGACTCCCACCTTCCGCCGAGTCTGCGACGACCTGCTCTCGCTCGACGAGTTTCGGGCACTGCAACTCGTGCTCTACGACGACCCGGATGCCGGCGACGTGATCCCCGGTGCCGGTGGCCTGCGCAAGACTCGCGTCGGCCGCGCGGCGCTGGGCAAGCGCGGAGGCGCGCGGGCTTACTACTTTTGGCACGCGCCGGGACGCACCATCTGGTTGCTGTACCTGCACGCGAAGAACGTGGCGCCACCGACCAAGGAACAGGAACGCGAGCTTGGCCGGCGCGTTCGCACTTTGATCAAGGAGCTGTCATGAACAAGAAGCATTTCGGCGAGATGCTGGGTTCGCTCGATGAGGCCGTCGAGATCGCCCGCGGCAGCCGGAAGCCCGCCAGGGCCTACACTCTGAGCGAGCCGGATGCGCGCGCGATTCGCCGGTCGCTTGGGCTGACGCAGGTCGAGTTTGCCGCACTCCTCAACGTTCCGGTGACCACCGTTCAGGGATATGAGCAGGGGCGGCGCGCACCCGATGCGCCGGCCCGCACTCTGCTGCGCGTCGCTCTGGCTGCACCAGAGATCCTGCGAAGCATCCACGCTGATAGGAAGATCGCGAAAGCCGCTGGCTCGCCGGGGCGGTCGCGCGGCAAGGCCGAGCCGGCAGGCGCTCAGCGCTCCAGGCCCTGATCTCCCCGGCGGCCGGGGACTGGGCGCAAGCTCCCGCGATATCCATCGGTCCCGGCGACGCTGCTGGGCCGGCTTGCCGTCGATCGCCGCCAACAGGGCAAGGGCTACGGGCGGTTTCTGCTCGCCGACGCGCTCCACCGCGCCGCGCGGAGCGAGATCGCCTCGTTCGCGGTGATCGTCGATGCGAAAGATGAGGGCGCTCGCCGTTTCTACGAGCGGGAAAGCTTCCTCCCGTTTCCGGACCAGCCCATGAAGCTGTTCCGGCCGATGGCCGATATCCGGCGGCTGTTCGATTGAAGAATGGAAGGCCGTTCGAGCTCCCCAATTGAAGAATGGGAGGCCGTTCGAGCTCCCCCGATTCCCAGGTCCGCAGGGCACGCACCGGCGGGAGGGGCGGGGGCGCCGTTTGCCCCCTCGGGGGCGTTAAAAGGAGGTGCGAGCAGTCAACCCCCCGAACGAGCGCACACCCCTCCGAGCCCTCCCCACGCCCACGAGGGGGTCTAACGGCGCCCCGCCCCGGAGGTTGGGGGGCGGACTGGAGCGGACTGGAGTGGACTCGGGCGGACCGGAGTGGACCGAGCCGGGCTGGGGGCGGGCGGGGGATGGTCAGCGGATCGCTTCGGCGATCACGCGGTCGGCGTCGTCGGGGAGCTTGCCGTGGTAGGTGGGCTTGCCGTCCTTGACCACCACCAGGCCGGGGAGGGTGGCCACGGCGAACTTCTTGGAGAAGGCTCCGTCCGTGTCGAGGAAGACCGGGACCCCGGGCGGCTTGCCGGCGAGGAACGCCTCGACCGTCTGGCGGTCCTCCTGGAAATCGAGCATCACCACCCTGGCCTTGCCGGCCCAATGACCGGTCAGCAGCTTGACCCGGTCGACGATGTCGTGCGAGCGCGGCGACCAGCAGGCCCAGACCACCACCACCGTGGCGCCGCGCGCCAGCTCCGCGTCGTCCAGCCGCTCGCCGCCGAGCCCGCTCAGCCGCACGTCCTGCGCCGCGGCCGGGGCGGCGGACAGCAACGCTGCCAGCGACGCCAGAGCCAGGGCGGCGAGGGCGACGAGCGTTGGAGGAGGAACGGGCCGGCGGCGCGGTCGGGACTGGGAGGACGGCTGGGGCATCGCGGCACCGTGCGGCGTGGCGGCGGAGGGCTTGGCGGCGGCGGTCGGCGCTGGCGGGGCCTGGTCGCGGAACCGGGGGCGGCTCAGAGCGGGGGCAGCGGATTGCGGCGGTGCGGGAGATTGGTGAGGATGCGGCTGCGCAGCGTCTGCGGGGCGGTGCAGCGGGCACAGCGCTCGCGCACCAGCCAGAGGAACTTGCGCGTGTAATCCATCCGCTGCGCGCAGCCGGGACAGCGGGCGACGTGGTCCCGGAAGTTGGTCAGCAGCGCTTCCTCCATCTCGTTGTCCACGAAAAGGAACAAACTCTCGCTGACCTCTTTGCAGTCCATCGTCCGACCTCCGGGGAGCCTATCGCCGCAGCGCTCCTGCCGTAATCAACTGGCGATCACGGAAAGCTTATTTCCACGGCTTCACTTGGCCGGCGAGCCGCTCTTGCTGCGCATCTTGAGCGGCTCGCGCTCGCGCAGATACCCGTGCTCGCGCGCGAACTCCAGCATCGACGCTTCCATCAGCCGCCGGCCGCGGTACAGCCGGCTCATCACCGTCCCCACCGGCACCTCCAGGATATCGGCGATCTCCTTGTAGGAGAAGCCCTCCAGGTCGGCCAGCAGCACCACCATGCGGTAATCCGGCGGCAGCTTGTCGATCGCCCGCTGCACGTCCTCGTCGAGCACGTTCTCCAGCAGCTCCTGCTCCGGGTTCTTGATCTGCCGCGTCGCGTCCTCGCTCACCTGGGTCTCGAACGACTCCTCGATGTCGGCGAAGTCGCTGTGCGCCGGGACCTGCTGCTTCTTGCGGTAGTTGTTGATGAAGGTGTTCTTCATGATCTTGAACAACCACGCCTTGAAGTTGGTCCCTTCCTCGAACTTGTCGTAGTAACGATAAGCCTTGAGGTAGGTCTCCTGCACCAGATCCTCGGCGTCCTCGGCGTTGCGCGTCATGCGATAGGCCGTATTGTAGAGCGCATCCACGAAAGGCATGGCTGCCGCTTCGAAGTCCCACCCTTTCTGGTGGTTGGCGCTGTCCTTGGGCATGCTGACCCCTTTCACCATGGAGACCCTGGAGACTGAATACGCACCGCTTGTGCCAGCCGGATCGCGGCCCCCACATCCCTCATACGCCGCGAGATGGCGGTTCGTTGCAGCCCGCCAGCCGAGATTGTACACCCTTCACCTTACACCGTAAAGTGCGCTATGCTCCCGCCATGGCACCCGGCGACAAGACCTCCGGCATGCGGTCGGCCTACGAGCTCGCCCTCGAACGGCTGGAGCGCGAGGGGATCGAGCCGCCGCGGGAGGAGAGCCTCAGCGAGGAGACCCGCCGCCAGGTGACGGACGCCCGCCAGCAGGCGGCGGCGAAGCTGGCCGAGCTGGAGATCCTCCACCGCGACCGCATGAAGACCCTCCACGACGGGGCCCAGCGGCGCGAGGAGGAGGAGGAGTACGTGCGCGAGCGCCGCCGCATCGAGGAGGAGCGCGACCGCAGGATCGCCAGGCTGCGCCGGTCCGCCAGCGCCTCGTAGCCGCCGGTCTCCCCGCCGCTCCGCTGCCGGGAGGCAAGACCCATCCCGCCCCGCTTCGCCGCGGGCTATCCCGTCTAACCCACCCCGAACACCTCGCTGAAGCGGCGCAGCGCCCGGCCCGGGCCGCAGAGGAAGACCGTGTCGTCCGGCCGGAAGCGGAAGTCCGGGCCGAGGTCCACCAGCACCTGCTCGCCGCGCTCGACCGCCGCCACCGTGCAGCCGGTGCGCTGGCGGATGCGCAGCCCGCCGGGATGGCGGCCGGCCAGCGGCAGGGCGGACACCTTCAGCACCTCCAGCCGGGGATCGACGGCGAAGACCTCGCGGCCGAGCAGCTTCTGGGCCAGCAGCTGCCCCGAGACCTGGCTGATCGACTGGGCGAACTCGGCGCCGGCGCGGTGGATGCGGTCGACGTTCTCGGCCTGGTTGACCCGGGCGATGACCGGCACCTCGGGCGCCAGGTCCTTGAGGATGACGGTGGCGAAGAGCGTCGCGCTGTCGGTGTCGAGCGCCAGCACCACCGCCTGGGCGTCGCGCACCCCAGCGGCCTCCAGCACCTGGAGGTCCAGGACGTTGCCGGCCACGTCCGGACGCCCCTCGCCGGCCCCGGCGGCGGGAGCGCGGTCGATCACCCGCACCTGCTCGCCGACCGCGCGCAGAAGCTCGACCACCTTGCGTCCCACCTCGCCGTAGCCGCCCACCACGAAATGGCCGTGCACCCGGCGGGGCTGGCCGCCGGCCGAGGCCAGCGCGCCCAGCTTCTCGAGGCTGTCGTGGCTGCCCGCCGCCACCAGGATGCA
>JASLEW010000749.1 GCA_030150965.1 Thermoanaerobaculia bacterium
CCCCAACGCCCTGGCGCAGTCCATCTTCGCCCGGGCGCTGGCCCGCTCGCGGTATGCCTGCCGCCCCTGAGCCGGCGGCGCTCCGCGCCCTGCGCCGCCCGCCTCCGCGCTCCGGCCCCGCCATCCGGCGGCGCCCAGCGCCGGCGCGGGCCGCGCAGGGCGCGGAGCGCCGCCGGCTCAGGGGCGGCAGGCATACCGCGAGCGGGCCAGCGCCCGGGCGAAGATGGACTGCGCCAGGGCGTTGGGGTGGGCGTCCTCGTGGCTCACCCAGTAGCGCTCGCCGGAGCCGGGCGGGAAGTCGGGGGCCGGATCGATCACCTCGAAGCCCGCGGCGCGGCCGACCGCGGCGACGCGGGAGAACGCCTCGGCGATGCCGGGGTCGTGCGGGTCGTGCAGCTCCGGCATGACGAAGAGCGTGCCCGGGACGTGGTCGGCGGCGAGGATCGCCCCCAGCTCGCGCAGCTTCGCCTTGGTGCGCTCCCAGCCGGGGTTGCCCTCGCGGAAGAGGCCGACGTAGTAGCTGTTGTAGTTGGCGAGCTTGGGGTCGGACTGCTTCTGCAGCCGCGCCGCGGCCAGCGACAGCAGCGCCGAGTGCCAGAAGAACGGGTTGGTGTCCGGCACCGCGTCGGGCTCGGCGTCGTTGAACGAGAAGCCGAGGATCAACCAGTCGGGGTGCACGAACGGCCGGATGCGCTGCTTGTAGCGCTCCACCTCCATCGAGGTGTTGCAGTTGCCGATGCCGGCGTTGTCCACCGTCACCGCCCGCCCGCCGGCGGGCGGGCACCTCGCGCCGAGCAGGCGCTCCAGCTGATCGGGGAAGGTCGTCCCCTCGGGGTCGCCCCAGCCGAAGGTCAGCGAGTCGCCGAGCGCCACCGCCAGCCGGTTGCCCGGTTTCCGCCGCGCCTCGGTCGCCGGGTCGGGCAGGCGGAAGCCGTGCTCCTCGGTGCGCACCCGCGCGCCCATGAGCAGCGCGCTGGCGTTGGGCCGCTGCTCCTCGACCACGCCGGGGTAGGGCGAGATCACCTTGATGAGCCGCGCATAGCGCCACATCTCGACGTCGTAGACCACCAGCCAATACTTCGACAGCAGCCGCAGCCCCACCTCCGCCACCCCGAACGCCACCACCAGGGAGATGCCGAGGACCGCGGCACCGAGCCAGCGCTTGTTCATGAACACCACCCGAGTCAGCTCCCGGCACGCGGGAAGGTTGGAATGCCCGGCCTCCGGCCGTCGCCGGGGCGCCCGGCGGCGGCCGGTGACTCTATCACCCCGGTCACCGTGCGCGGCGGGACCGCGGCGCCGCTTCCCGCGCACCGGGCCGGCAAACGTTCAGTAGCCGTCCTCCCAGGCGGAGCGCGGCGGCGGGCGCGAGAAAGGCCAGGCGCAGGACATCTCGTGCGCTGTCTGCGGGCGCGGCGGCAAGGGGCCCGCGCGGGCCCCGTTACCTGTCTCCTTCGGTTGCGCCGGCCGCACCGGCCGCACCGGCCGCACCGGTCGCGGCAGGAACGGCGGGCCGCCCCAGCGACTGGTGCTGGAGGACCGCGTTCCACACCAGGGGATGGCTGCCGATCGTCGCGCCGCGCCAGATCGGGTTGTTGGCGAAGAGCAGCAGGTGCCCCTTGCCGAGCGGCACCTCGACCACCGCCGCCCGCCGCGCCAGCTCGCCGCCGTGCTCCAGCAGGCCGGAGACCAGCAGCTCGTCGGCGTCGGCGAAGCGCACCAGGGTGCGCGGGCGGAGCGCCTCGGGGATCACCGCGGCGTTGCGGCGCGTCTCCTCGATGCCCAGCGGGCGCGCCTCCCAGCGCTCGGCCTTGACCGGTGCCGGCGCCGCCGCCCGGACGGGACGGCCGGGCACCACGTCCGCGTCCTTGGGGCCGCCGCGGCCGGTCGGGCGGTCCTCCTCCTCGCCGCCCCAGCCGCCGGCGGCGAGGTTGCTCAGCTCGAAGCTCATGCCGTCGGCGCTGTAGACCGCCAGGCGGTCGGCGAGGCCGTCGGCGAGCGGCGACGCGGGATCTGGGAGCCGTGCCGCGAGCACGCTGCCGACCACGCGCAGACCGCCGGGCCGGGCCACCCGCACGCCGGGAGCGAGGCCGGAGGCGACCATCAGTCGCGCCGTGTCCTCGACCGCGACCAGCAGGCCGCCCTGCTCGACGAAGCGGCGCAGGTGGTCGAGCCCGGCGAAGCCCAGGCCCGGCCGCTGGTCGTCCGTCGCGTCGATCCTGCCGAGGTTGGGCGTCAGCGGCGTCGTCTTCCAGGGGAGAGGCTCGCCCCACGTCGGCAGCCCGCCGACGATGTGCTGCGGGTCGCCGGCGCCGACCGGCGGGAACAGGATCACGTCGAAGCGCGCCGCCAGGTCCGGCTCGGCCGCCACGTCCTGGGTGCTGATGTAGCGGTAGGGGACCTTCAGCAGGTCGAGGCGCTGGCGCCACCAGCCCTCGGTCTGGGTGCCGAGCCAGGAGTGCAGCAGCGCGAGGCGCGGCCGGGCGACCGGCCGCGTCGCCACCGCCGGCGCGGCCGCCGCCGCCTCCACCGCCACGCCCGCCTCCGCCGCGGCGTGGTCGATCGCGTCGCGCGCGATCCCGCGCACCACCCAGGTGCCGCGCGGATAGTCGCGCCCGCCGGCGCGGAAGGGCGCCGCCGCGGCCTCGACGGTGGCGTCGCCGAGCGCGAAGCGCAGCGCGAACATCGCGTCGTCGCCGCGCTGGGCGACGAGGAACACCGGGCCGCTGCCGGCGACGCCGCCGCGCGGGCGCACCGGCGCCTCGACGCGGCTCATCGGCGCCTGCAGCGCCTGGCGGTCGCCGACCCGCACCGCCTCGGTGTCGAAGAGGGCGGGGAAGCACCAGCCGGTGTCGTCGTAGGGCCGCTTCTGCGGGTCGTCCGGGCTCCAGTACTGGCGGTCCAGGAGGGCGTCGGCGGCGCGGCTGTAGGGCTGGTCCATCCTCACCACGTAGCTGCCGGCAGGGAACGTGCGCGTCGCCTGCGCCTTGGCCTCGCCCTGCGCCGCCGCCCTGCCGTCCGCGCCCCTGGACCGGCCTCCGTGCCCCTGGCCCGCCGCGGCGGTCCCGCCGGTGGCGCCGGCGCCTCCGGAGCCATCGGCACCGCCGGAGCCCGTGGCCTCGGCCTCGCCGTCGGCCGAGTCCGCCGCCGCCTTGCCCTTCCTCCCGCCGGCCGGCGCGGCGGCCGCCGCGAGCTTCACCGTGAACGGCCGGTCGGCGCGCCAGACCTCGACGTGCTGCAGCTGCAGCACCCGCAGCAGCTCGGCCTGGGCGCCCGGCCGCCGGTCGCCGGCGGGCAGCACCCAGGCCGCCGGCCCCTCCAGCTCCGGCTTGCGGACCGAGCGCTTGCTCTTGGTCCAGAAGTTCCGCAGCAGCAGCTCGCGGTTCTCGGCCACGAAGGCGAGCGACACCAGCAGGCCGGTCTCCTCGTAATTGTTGTTGTTGCGCTGCGACCAGGAGACGGTGCGGTAGGGCGGGTCCTGGCGGTACCAGGTGCGCGACGCCTCGTCCGCCGGGATCTCGCGCGCCTCGGTGTCGGCGCCGCCGTTGCCGAAGGTCTCGTAGAGGCGCGACACGCCGTTGTGCATCGCCGCCAGGAACATCAGGTAGCCGGGGCTCCAGGTGTCGAAGTCGCCGTGGGTGAACACCCCCGGCATGCCGAACTTGCCCATCTGGGCCACGTTCATCCAGCCGAACAGCTGCCACTCGCTGGTGAGCAGCGGGTCCACCCAGGCGTTGTAGGGGCCGTCGCCCACCGTGTTGTCGTAGAGGAAGGGGACCGACTCGTGCAGGTCGTGCAGCACCTGGGCGTGCCAGCCGAGGTAGGTGTCGAGCACCTGGCGCGACAGCGACAGCGTCATCCCCATGGCGTCGCGGTTGTTGTCGTGCGCCACGTAGTGTCCCCAGTAGGTGAGGCGCGGCGGCACCGCCTGGGGATGGGCGAGGTGCCAGCGGTAGACGTCCACCATGCGGTCGCGGCCGTCCACCTCGACGACCGGCGTGATGAGGGTGATGACGCGGTCGCGGATCGCCTGGATGTAGGGGCTCTCGTCCACCGCCAGGCGGTAGGCCAGCTCCATCAGCGCGGTGGGCGCGCCGGTCTCGGGGCTGTGGATGGTGCCGGTGATGTAATAGACCGGCACCGTGCCGGCGATCAGCGCCTCGGCCCGCGCGTCGTCGAGGTCCAGGCGCCGCGGGTCGGCGAGCTGCGCCAGGCGCGCGTCGTTCTCCGCCTGGCGCGCCAGGTTCGCCTCCGAGCTGACCGCCACCGCGATCCGCTCGCGCCCCTCCTCGCTCGTGCCGATCGACACCACCCGCACCCGCGGGCTGGCGGCGGCCAGCATCCGGAAGTAGCGGTTCACCTCCGCGGTGTAGGGGAGGATCCCCGGCGCCCCGGCGACGTCGCCCAGCACCGCGGCCGGGCTCGGCACGGCGGCCGAGGCCGGCAGGTAGTCGGTGAGCGGCGAGTTGAACTCCGGCGCCGTCGTGTACTGGCGGATCTTCGCCGTGGCGCCGGCGTCGATCGGCTGCTTGAGGTCGGGCTTGAGCTCGGCGGGCACCCGCGGCTGGGCGGCCAGCGGACTCGGCGGAGCCAGCGCGGCACCCGCGGCGCACAGCAGCACGGCAAGGGCGGTTCGGCGCATCCGGGATCCTCCGGGAGAGCGGGTCGTGAGCCCGCGATCCTATCCCCTTTGGCGCCGCCGCGGGTGCCGGCCGGTTCCCCCGGCCACCCCTCCTCCCGCCGGCGCGCCCGGCGGGCAGAGGAGTCGGAGCTGGCGGCGCTTCCGATGCTGTAACCCCCCTGACGGGCGGATCGTTCCGGCCGCGCCAGTGTTGCCGCACATGCTCCGCGATCGGCGTTCACCCCGCCGCCGGCGGAGGCTCGCGGAGAGCCTGAGCCGGACGCAGCGGCCGTGCGTTTACGGCGCCTCTGGCCGAGGCGGCGGCTGTCCGATCCGCGGTCCTGGGCTGCCTTCGAGGTCATCGGCGGCAGCGCCGGCGGCATCCCCCAGGAGGTCAGGCCGTCCGGCGCCGCACGGCCTCCCGAAGGCCCGCGGCCGCCAGAATCGCCATCGTCATCGCGGCGAGGCGCAGCCCCCAGCGCCAGCCGGCCGGGCTGAAGTCGAGGACGGCGCGGTGCCGGCCGGGCGGCGCCCGGAAGCCCAGGAAGGCGGCGTTGGTGCGGAGCAGCGGAGCGGGAGCGCCGTCGATCAGGAGCCGCCAGGAGGGGTTCCAGGAGACGCTAGAGACGACCAGGCCGCCGGTGGGCGAATCGATGTCGAGGCGGAAGCCGTTGGCGGAGCGGCTCGCGAGCCGCACCACGCCGCGCTGCGGGCCGTGCCAGGCGATGGGTGGGGAAGGCGCACCGGAGCCAGCGGCCGTGGCACTGCCGGCAGGAGGCGCCGGCCTGGCCTCGGCGGACGCGGTGCCCGGGGAGGCGGCGCCCGCCGGAGCCTTCGGCTCCTCGATCTCCTCGATCTTCTCGATTTCCTCGACCAGGGCGGCGGCGGCGAAGTCGGTGGCGTTGGCGGTGCTGTGGAGCGCATCCCGCGCCGAGGCGGCGGGGCGCCAGGCGGCGGGGAGAAAGAACAGGGGCAGGGCGGCGGTATTGCGCCAGACGCGGCCTCCCTGCTCGTCGGCCACCTCCTGCCAGGGCTCACCGAGCTCCTCGCGGTGGCGGGCGAGGACGTAGCGCACGCTCATGAAGCTCAGGAACTCGATGGGGAACGGCCGCCGTGCCAGGACCATCGGCTCGCCGAGCCGGTAGCGCGGACGCAGGGCGCGGCCGATGACCAGGGAGGCGGCCGCCGGCTGCATCGGGTCGTCGGAGCGCGGGTCCCAGAGGCCGTAGAGGGCGGACAGGTTGGGGATCAGGTCGGCGCCGGCGGCGACGACGCGGAAGGGCTCGGCGGCGGCGCGCCCCTCGTCCATGAGCCGGGCCACGGCGGGCGGCGGCGCGAGGTCGAAGCCGCCGTCGAGCACCGGCAGGAAACGCGCCTCGAGCAACCCGAGGTCGGCCGCCAGGCAGGCCACCGCCAGCCACGGGAGCCACCGCGACGCCAAATCGCCCGGCCGGTGGACGGGCCGGCACCGCGGTACCGCGCCGGGCGAGCGCACCGGCGCCGCCGGCGAGTGCGCAAGGCGCGCGACCGGTCTGCCGCCGGCGGGCGTGCCGAGCGCTGGGTCGGCGCCGGCGGGCGTCC
>JASLEW010000782.1 GCA_030150965.1 Thermoanaerobaculia bacterium
CCACCGCCGCCGGCGGTGCCGGGGGCGCCGCGCGTGGCACCCTCGCCGGCGCCGGCCCTCCCCGCGGCGGCCAGGAGCGTCACCGGTCCCCAGGCCACCAGGTTGGCGCCGCGCTGCCAGGCGGGCAGGCCGGCGGCCTCGGCGCGCAGCTCGATGGTCACCCGCTGCCCGGCGTAGCGCTCCAGGCCGGCCGCGAGGTCGAGCCACCGCGGGCTCGCCGGGTCGCTCCAGCGCGCCACCTGCAGCACCTCGCGGTCGCGTCCGGCGCGCAGCTCGGCCACCACCTGCAGCCGGCGCGCCCGCCGCCAGGCGCCGGGAACCAACTGCACGCCGGCATGCAGCTCGGCGCGCGGCGGCAGCCGGCCGGTCCAGCTCCATCCGTCCAGGGGGGTGAGCACCACCGGCCGCCGCTCGTGGTCCACCTCGACCTCGCCCAGCACCGGCCGCGCGGGGAAATGCAACCCGGCCGCCGCGCCGCGGCCACCGCTGCCACCGCTGCGGGCATAGGCGCCGCCGGCTCCCGCGGGAGCGCCGGTCGCCCCAGCGCCCTGGACGCCCGCGGCGCCGCCGGCAGCCGCTGCCGCCCCGCCGGTCCCCTCGGCCGCGCCGGGCCGGCCGTCTACCGTGAAGCGGCCCGCCTCCACCTCGCGCCGCAGCTCGAAGCCCCGCGGTCCGCCGCCCCAGCAGCCGGCGGCCAGCCCCAACAGGACGGCTCCGGCGAGGAGCGCCGGACGCCGGGCCGGCGCGCGTCGTCCGGGGATGTCAGACCAGGTCATAGTCGCCCATAGCGTAGTAGAAGCCGGCCGCCGCCGCCGCCGGATCCACCGCACTGCCGGCGGCGGTGCGGCAGCCGACGAAGCGGGGCTCGCCCTCGGGCTGCACGCCGAGGCGGGCGAGGAGGTCCGCGGCTCCGGGGGCAGGCTGGACGGCGGCGGGAGGCGGCCAGAAGCGCCAACGGGTCAGACCGGCCAACCGCAGGTCGGCGGCGACGGCGAGCATGGGAGCGTACCACTCGCCGGCCGGCGGCAGCCACAGCTCCGCCGCCCATGCCTCCTCGCCGACGAAGGCGAACACCGCCAGGCCGCACATCTCGCCGGCTCCGGCAGGGCCGGCCCGGCCGGGGGAAGCGGCGGGGCCGGTCGCGCTGGCGGGACCGGCGGCGCCGGTGGCCCCATCGGTGGGGCCGGCGGTGCCGGCGAGGACAGGGGACGAGGGGGGGAGCGCCGTGGCGCCGGGAGCCTCGCCGCTCCACAGCCGGTAGAAGCGGTAGTAGCGCTCCGGCCGCGCCCAGTAGCGCCAGTTGAGGAACGCCGCCGTGCGCCGCACGCCGAGCACGCCGCAGCCCTCCCACGCCGCGGCGGCCCAGTCGCCGCACGAATCGCCGCTCTCCACCACGCCTCCCCCGCCGGCCGCGGGCCCGGGCAGCGGACCGGCCAGCGGCGTGATCGTCGCGAGCGGCCGGTAGCCGAAGACGCGCTCCCCGAGGCGGAAGTGGCGCTCGCTGGGAAAGCCGAAGATCCACGGCGCGTCGCCCGCCGCGGGCAGCTCGGCCAGCAGCTCGCGGCCCAGCGCCACGAGCGGCGGGCGCAGCCCCGAGCCCGCCTCGGCCGCGCCGGCAAAATCGGCCAGCTGCCAGATGCCGCCCTCGCCGTCCCGCCACCGGGCCGCAAGGCGCAGGGCGCCGCCGTGCGCCACCACCGCCCCGCTCCCATCGACCGCCACCAGGCTGCGCGCCTCGCCCGGCAGGGAGCGGTACTTCCAGGCCCAGGCGGCGGCGCTCAGCGGATGGCCGAAGCGGGAGCGGAAGAGCGCGTCGAGCCCCGGAAGGTCGCCGTCGGCCGTCGGCCGCACCGCGATCACGCGCCCCCTCCTCCGGCGGCGGGATCGTGCCCACCGCCCGGCGGCCCGCTCTGCCTCCGGCGCTGGCGCGTGACACCAGGCGATCCGGGTGATGGCACGGCCGATGCGGACGGCCTCGGCGATCCGGGCGGGGCGAGCATCCATGCCCCGGCGAGCAGCAGCCAGGCCACGAGCGACAGCGCGGCCCCGGCGGCGAGGCCCGGCGGGAGGTAGCGCAGCTCGGCCTGGCCGGCGCCGGGGCCGACGCGCAGGGCGAGCAGGAGGCCGCCGGCCGCTTCGAGGGGGCGCGGCCGGCCGTCCACCCAGGCGCGCCAGCCACGCTCCCAGGTCTCGGCCACGATCAGCAGGCGCGGGGCGGCGGCCCGGTCCCAGGCGATCCGCCAGAGCCCAGGCTCCTGCCGCAGGACCGCGGGCGGGATCTCCAGTGTCCCCTCCGCCTCGCCGCCTGGCCGCGGCGGCGCCGCTGCCGGGGCGGTGTCCGGCGCCGCCGCCCAGCGCACCAGCGGCAGCGCGGTCGGACGCTCGTAGACCGTGGCGTCCGGCCCGCCGTAGGCCGTGCGCCAGCCGTCCACCGGCGGCGGCTCGCCCGGGCCGGCGACCACCCAGCGCACGCCGAGCCGGTCCAGCCACGGCGACCGCCAGGCGGTGATGGGCTCGAAGTAGACCGGATCGCCCGCCGCCATGCCGCTGTAGACCGCCTCGTAGCGCACCAGCTTCACCGGGTCGTCGCCGCGCACGTCGCGCAGGCCGTAGACCATCGCCGCGTTCGGGCGCAGCGCCTGGCCGGTGCCGGCGACCCGGCCCGGCAGGCCGGCGAGGAACCGCACCGCCCCGGTGCGCGGGAAGAGCCGGGACAGCGGCAGGCCGGGATTGATGGCGCCGTGGGCGATGAGCAGATCGAGCACGGCGAGAGCCGGCAGCAGCGGCGCCAGCCGCCGGCGCCGGCCGGCGTCCAGGCGCAGCGACAGCGCCAGCAGCACGGCCGCCGCCGCGACCGCCGCCGTCCATCCCGCCTCGATCGGCGCGAGGCCGCGATCGGCCCAGGCGCGGTGAAACAG
>JASLEW010000809.1 GCA_030150965.1 Thermoanaerobaculia bacterium
CCTCAGGCCCGCCGGGCGCGGCCGGCCTGAGGACCCCGCCGCCGACCGCCGCCGGACCGCCGCCGATTTCTTCGATCACCGCCGATCACCGCCGATCACCGCCAGAGTCACACCGTAAGCGCCATCGACCGCCGCCGCCCGGAGCCAGCCTGCCGCCACCCGACTTCTCCCGAACCGCTCCGCTCCCCTCCGCGACCGCCCGGCGCCAACCCCCCATGCTGGTCGTCCAAGACGCCTACGACAGCAGCGACCTGCCCCGCGGCGGGGTCGCGGCCATCGGCAACTTCGACGGCGTCCACTGCGGCCAGCGGGCGATCCTCGACCGGGTGGTCGAGCGCGCCCGCGAGCTGCGGGTGGCGGCGCTGCTGGTGACCTTCGAGCCCCATCCGCTGGCGGTCCTGCGGCCGGAGGAGGCGCCGCTCCCGATCACCACGCCGGAGCAGAAGGAGCGCCTGGTCGCCGCGGCCGGCATCAGCGTGATGCTGGTGGTGCGCTTCAGCCGCGACTTCGCCCGCACGCCGGCGCGCCAGTTTGTGCGCGAGTTCCTGAGCGAGCGCCTGGCGGTGCGCGAGGTCTGCGTCGGCAGGAGCTTCAGCTTCGGCCACCGCCGCGAGGGCGACCTGGCGCTCCTCCAGGAGGCCGGCCGGGAGCTGGGCTTCGCCGCCGTGGGCATCGACGAGGTGATGCTGCGCGGCGAGCGCATCTCCAGCACCCGCATCCGCCGCGCGGTCGGCGAGGGGCGGGTCGAGGACGCCGCCGAGATGCTCGGCCGCCCCTTCTGCGTGACCGGCCGGATCGTGCGCGGCGACCGCATGGGGCAGCGCCTCGGCTGGCCCACCATCAACGTCGCCTCCGACCACCGGCTGCTGCCCGCCGACGGGGTCTACGCCAGCCGCGTCCTGCTGCCCAGCTTCCCGGCCACCTTCGACTGCGCCACCAACATCGGCACCCGGCCGACGGTCTACGAGAACTACCAGCGGGTGGTGGAAAGTCATATCCTGGACTTCAAGGCCGACGTGTACGGCCAGCGGGTCGAGCTGTCGTTTCATAAGCGCTTGCGCGAGGAGCGGATCTTCCCGACGGTGATGGACCTCTCGGCCCAGATCGGCCGCGACGTCGAGGCGACCCGCGAGTACTTCAGCCGCCGGCGCCTGGAACAAGAGGCCGCCCCTCTCGGGTTATAGGGGTAGAGGCGGGAGTGGGGCGTGAGAGGAGCGTGGGCCGAATCGCTGCAACCGATGCAACCGAACGGCACGATCAGTACACTCAGTGATGGGCGAAAGCCAAGGAGAGCGGAGCAATGGCTAGCGATAAGGTGGTGACGGTCACCGACCAGAACTTTCAGGACGATGTTCTCAAGGCCGAGACGCCGGTCCTGGTGGACTTCTGGGCGCCCTGGTGCGGCCCGTGCCGGATGGTGGCCCCGGTGCTCGACGAGATCGCCGAGGAGATGGACGGCAAGCTGCGGATCGCCAAGCTGAACGTGGACGAGAACCAGCAGACCGCCTACAAGTTCCAGGTGTCGAGCATCCCGACCTTCATCCTGTTCAAGGGCGGGCAGATGGCCGACCGCGCCCTGGGCGCGCTGCCCAAGTCGGCGTTCATGAGCTTCATCAGCCGCAACCTGGCGAGCTGACGCGGCCAGCGCGGGCCCGGCATGGAAACCGTCACCGGCATCCTGGTAGGGCTGGGCCTCAGCGCGGCCTGCGGTTTCCGCGTCTTCGTGCCGCTGCTCGTCGCCGGCCTGGCGGCGCGCTTCGGCGGCCTCGCGGTGGTCCCCGGCTTCGCCTGGATCGGATCGACGCCGGCGCTCGTCGCGTTCGGCGCCGCCACCGGCCTCGAGATCATCGGCTACTACATCCCCTGGATCGACAATCTGCTCGATGCGCTGGCGGCGCCCGCCGCGGTCGCCGCCGGCATCCTGCTGATGGCGTCGAGCCTGGTCGACTGCGGCCCCTTCCTGCGCTGGACCCTGGCGCTGGTGGCGGGCGGTGGCACGGCCGGGGTGTTCCAGGCGCTCACCACCGGCGCGCGCCAGGTGTCGTCGATCAGCACCGGCGGCCTGGGCAACCCGGTGCTGGCGACGGTCGAGGGCGGCAGCTCGGCGCTGCTGTCGGTGCTCGCCATCGCCCTGCCGGTTGCAGCCTTGGCGTTGATCATTCTGATGCTGGTGGTGGTGGTCCGGCTGGTCCCCCTGCGGCGCGCCGCGGCGCGTCCGACCTGAGACGGGGCTGGCCCATGCGGCCGGGGCGCGAGCGGCGGTCTGGATCGCCCATCTCGCCCGGCCAATGGGGGATGGCGATGAACGGCACCGATCGACCGCATCAACCTCGTCGAGCTCGTCGAGCTCATCCAGCTCCTCGCTTTCATCGTGCTCAGCGCGAGCCCCGGGCCCGCCGGGCGTGGCGGACGCCGGCAGGCGGGACCGCCGGGCTCGTCCTCGCGCTCGTCGCCCTCCTCGGCGTGGCCGCCGGCTGCACCAGCGTGGGGGGCGGCGCCAACCGCGAGGTGACGCAGGGCCTGCGGGCGCACGGCGTCGAGCCGGCGTCGGTCATCATTCCCTGGCAGCTCGACTCCGACATGCGCGCCTGGGTGCACCAGCACGTGCCGGACAACCTCGCCGCCGAGGACCGTCTCACCCACCTGCTGAAGGCGCTCCTGGCGAGCGACGGCCTGGGTCTGACCTACGAGGCGGGCACCACCACCACGGCGCGCGAGGTGTTCGCCAGCCGCCGCGCCAACTGCCTGGCCTTCACCAGCCTGTTCGTGGGGATGGCGCGCGAGATCGGCGTGCCGGCCTTCTTCCTGGAGATCGGCGACGTCGAGAAGTTCGAGCGCGAGGGCAGCCTGGTGGTCGAGTCCGGCCACGTCACCGCCGGCTACGGCTCCGGGAGCCTGCTGCGCATCCTCGATTTCACCCCGGCGGAGAAGCCCAACTACCGCCAGTACCGCCGCCTCTCCGACCTCACCGCCATCGCCCTCTTCTACTCGAACCGCGGCGCCGAGCTGCTCAAGGAGGGGCGGGCGCAGGAGGCCACCGGCTGGCTGCGCACCGCCACCGAGATCGATCCCGACCTGGCGCGCGGCTGGGTGAACTACGGCGTGGCGCTGCGCCGCACCGGCGACCGCAAGGGGGCCGAGACCGCCTATCGCCGAGCGCTGGAGACCGACCCCGGCTCGGTCGCCGGCTACCAGAACCTGGCGGCGCTGCTCTTCGCCACCGGCCGCTCCGCCGAGGCCGAGGAGCTGATGGCGCTGTCCAGCAAGCTCGACACCCGCAACCCGTTCAACCTCCTGGCGCTGGGCGACG
>JASLEW010000082.1 GCA_030150965.1 Thermoanaerobaculia bacterium
GGCCGCCGCTCCCTCCCAGAGGTCCCGCGCCCCGGGGCCGGCGAGCCGCTCGGCCAGCTCCGCGGCACCGCCGGGGCCGGCCAGCAGCCGCTCGCGGGCGGCGCCGGGCCCCGCCACCCAGAGCCTGGAGCCGGAGCCGGCGTGGATCTCGCCGGCCAGCGCCCGGCGGGCCGGTGCGAACCGCGGCTGCCAGAGGAACGGCGCCGCCGCCAGGATCTGCGCCACCGCCTCGTCGGCCGGCAGCGGCACCAGGCTCTGCCGCCATGGACCGAGCAGCGCCCGCGCGGCGCGCCGGGCCTCGCCGCGGCCGGCCACGCGCGCGGCAGCGGAGCCCATGGCCGCCGCCTCCTCGGTGGCGCCCCCGTTCCCGCCGGCGTCCTCGCAACCGAAGAGGCGCAGCAGCAGCTCGCTCAGCAGCTCCTGCGCCGGCCGCCGCGAGCGTCCCGGCGATGCCGCGGCCGCCGGCAGGGCCAGCCAGCCCGGGAGGATCCGCGCGCCGTCCCAGCCGGCCGGCAGGTGCCAGCCCGCCTTCTCCAGCACCGACAGCAGACCGGCGGCCGACAGCAGCACCGCCAGGCACTGGCGATCGGTGAGCGAGGCTGGCGGCGCGGCGCCGCGGCCGGCTGGCAGCCGGTCCGGCCGCCTCGACCCGGCGTCCGCCCCCGGCGCGGTCAGCGCCGGATGGACGACCCTCAGGGCCGCGCTCAGGCGAGCAGCTCCAGGAGATCCTGCCAGAACGCCGGATACGACTTGGCCACCACCTCGGGCGTGCCCACCACCACGCCCGGACGGCGCAGGCCGGCCAGGCCCAGGCTCATGGCGATGCGGTGGTCGCCGTGCGCATCGACCGTCACCTCGCCGCGGGGCGGCGGCGATTGGCTCCAGCTGCCCGGGATGTCCAGCCGGTCCGGCCCCTCCTCGACCACGGCGCCCAGGCGCCGCAGCTCGGTGGCCATGGCCGCCAGGCGGTCGCTCTCCTTGTGGCGCAGGTGGGCGACGTTGCGGATCCGGGTCGTGCCCCGGGCGAAGGGGGCGAGCGCCGCCAGGGTCGGCACCTGGTCCGGCATGCCGCCGAGGTCCGCCTCCACGGCCCGCAGGCCGGCGGCGCCGCGCACGGTCACCTGGTCTCCCCGCCAGGCCACCTCCGCCCCCATGCTGGCCAGCAGATCGAAGAACCGCCGGTCCCCCTGCGGCGAGTCGGCGCTGAGCCCGTGCAGCACGACCGAGCCGCCGGTCAGGGCGGCCGCCGCGGCCGGGTAGCAGGCGGCCGAGGCGTCGCCCTCCACGCACAGGCGCGGCGGCGGCAGCAGCCCGGGCTGGACCTCGTAGATCAGCCGGCCGCCGGCTCCCGGCCGCGCCGTCACCTCGCCCCGGCACTGCCGGATCGCCGCCAGGGTGATCTCCACGTAGGGCGCCGAGGCGAGGGCCGTGACCTCGACGGTGAGCGGGCGCGGCGCGCCCAGCCCGGCCAGCAGCAACGCCGACAGGAACTGGCTCGACACCCCGGCGTCCAGCCGCGTCGTGCCGCCGGCGAGCGTGCCGCCTTCGATCTCCAAGGGCACATATCCCGGCCGCCCGCGATCGTGGATGACCGCACCCAGGCCGCGCAGCGCCTCGACCAGGGGCGCCACCGGCCGCTCGCGCAGGCGCGGTACGCCGTCGAGCCGGAAGCGGCCGGGCTGCACCGCGAGCGCCGCGGTCAGCAGGCGCAGCATGGTGCCGGCGTTGCCACAGAAGATCTCGACCGGCGCCGCGCCGCCGGACGCCGGGCGGGTGCCCGGCTCCAGATGGATCTCGTCGTGGCCGGGCCCCTCGCCGACCGCCCAGCCGCAGCGCGCCAGCGCCACCAGGTAGAGCAGCGTGTCCTCGGAGCGCAGCGGACGCGCGATCGTCACCGGCCGGCGGGCCAGCAGCGCCAGGGTCAGGTAGCGGTGGGTGAGGCTTTTCGACGGCGGCACCTGGAGGCGGCCGGACACCCGGCCGCCGCTGGGGATCGCCAGCGGTTCAGTCGGTGTCGAAAACGAGGCCGTCATAGCCGAATTCGACCCCCGGCGGCAGCGCCACGGCCGGCGCGTCGTGATCGATCTCATGGGCGAGATGGGTGAGGATGGTGCGCGCGGCGCCGACCCGCGCCGCCACGTGCAGGGCCTCATCCACCGAAAGGTGCGTCGAGTGCGGACGATAGCGCAGGGCGTCGAGGACCAGGATCTCGACGCCGTTCAGAAGCGTCAGGCTGGCCTCGGGGATCACGTTGCAGTCGGTCACGTAGGCGAAGCCGCCGAAGCGGTAGCCGTACACCTCCATCTCGCCGTGCCAGACCGGCACCGGGACCACGCTCTGGCCGAGCAGCGAGAAGCTGCCGGTGATCTCGATCAGCTCGAGCTGCGGCTTGCCGCCGCCCTCCTGCCCCTCCTCGAAGGCATAGGCGAAAGTGCGGCGGAGGGCGCGCAGCGTCGCCGCCGAGCCGTAGCAGGGGATCGGCGAGCGCTGGCGGAAGTTGAAGATGCGCACGTCGTCCAGACCGAAGATGTGATCGGCGTGCGCGTGGGTGAACACCACCGCGTCCACCCGCGGCAGGCCGAAGCGCAGCGCCTGCTCGCGCAGGTCGGTCGGCGTGTCCACCAGCACCACCCGCTCCGCCAGCTCCAGCTTGAGCCCCGGCCGCCAGCGCTTGTTGCGCGGGTTGGCAGAGGTGCAGACGCCACAGGTGCAACCGATCACCGGCACCCCGGTGGAGGTCCCGCTGCCGAGCATGGTGACGCGCATCGCCATGGCGCTCGGCAGTCTAGCAGCCAACCCCCGCGCCTGGAGACCGCCACCGCTGCCGCGCCCGCCGTCGCCCCGGGGAAGGAGGCGGAGTGGTAGTCTCGGCGGCGAGCCTCCCAAGCCACGGAACCAGGCGGCCATGCTCCCCTTCCATCCCAGCGCCGAGGTGCTCCGCCGGTTCGTGAGCAACACCGCCACGCGGCAGGAGAAGCTGACCGTGGTCAGCCACCTCCTCCGGGGATGCGACCGCTGTGCCGCGCTGACCGCCAGCCTCCTCAACCTGAGAGGCCGCCGCGACGAGGTCGAGGCGCACCTCCTGGAGATCGCGCCGCCGGCGGCAGGCTCGCCGCCGGACGCCGCCGCTGCCGACCGCCTGCTGGGCTGGGGCCAGTGGGCCAGCCTCGAAGCGCTGGCGCACCAGCAGCGGCTGGCGGCGATCCGCACCCACCCGCGGCTGCAGCACCGGGGGCTGTTCGAGGAGCTGCTGCGGGCCGCCAAGCTGGAGCGCAGGGAATCGCCGCGACAGGCGGTGGAGATCGTCGACCTGGCGCTGGAGCTGACCCGGCACCTCACGCCGCCGCCAGGCCGGGAACGGGAGCTGGCCGGCCTGAGGTCCCGCGCCTGGGCCGAGCTCTGCGTGGCGCAGCGCATGGCCGGCGACTTCACCGCCGCCAGGGCGGCGATCGAGCGAGCCTGGGGCGAGCAGCGGCGTGCCCCGCGCTCGCTGCCCGACCGCGCGATGCTGCACAGCTTCGAGGCCTCCCTCCTCGCCGCGACCAGCCAATGGCGGGCCGCGGCCGAAAAAGTGGAAGAGGGGCTCGCGATCGCCCGGCAGATCCACCGCCGTGACCTCGAGGGACACCTGATCGACCAGGCAGCCCACATCTGGCTGCGGCCCGACCCAGAGCGCGCGGTCGCCTTGGGACGCCAAGCGATCCGGATCGCCGATCCGGACGACGACCGGCGCCAGCTCAACGCCTGGCACCACCTCGCGACGGCGCTCACCAACGCCAACCGTCCGCTCGAGGCCGCCGAGGTAGTGGGTGCCTCGCGTCACCTTTACCAGAAGCATCGCGACGGATACTTCACGATCCGCCTGCATTGGCTTGAGGCCCGTATCCTGAGCAGGCTGGGCCATCTGACCGCGGCGATCCGCATCCTGGAAGAGCTCTGGGAAAGGTTTCAGCGTCAGCAGCTGCGGCAAGGCATGGAGTGGGTATCGATCGATCTGGCCTGGATGTATGCCAAGCAGGGGCGAGAGGATCCCGGGCCACCGCCGTTCAGCTGAGCGGCAACGAGCGCCGCGGAGAAGGGAAACCCGCTGCGAGGGCTGTACATCAGCGAAAAGAAGAAAAATGTGCATATTGCCATGACGCTAACGATCTGCGCCCCTCGTCTTGCTTCAAGACAACCTTGTATGCTCCAAACCACTTACAATCCGTGTAGACGAAACTGCAACGCATAGGCGAAGAACAGGCATATCGACTCACTTTGCCCTGGGAAGTGCCACTCTTTCTATGGCGAGCTTCCCGGCGATCGACCATGAAGGCCGCGCGCGCAGGCCGCCAAGGAGTCATTTGCCATGCCCCGCAAGATCCGTTGCCTTTCTCTAACACTCAGCCTGGTGATCATGGCCGGCCTCGCCGGTCAGACAGCCCAGGCAGCCCCCTTGGGCCCTCGGGTAGGAGCGAGCGAGAGCTCGGTCACCGACTACCTCGCCGCCGCCTGGGGGTGGTTCACCGCCAGGGTCGACGGTTGGGGTCAGCTCGCGGCGAACCAGGCTCGCCAGCTGCCCCGCGTCTGGGAGAAGGACGGCGCCGGCAGCGATCCAAACAATGGGTCGTCCAACGGCGGCACCGGCTCCGGCGGCACCGGCAGCAAGAGCTCTATGGTCTTTCCGCTCGGCTCCATCGCCCCGTAGCCAGCAGCATCTGCCGTTCTGAGCCTGCCGCCATGGCGCGGGAGGCAACTTGGGGGAGGTACCAGGAGAGGCGCCGGTGGTTGAAACCGGCGCCCACTTCCAGAATCTTGTCCCGGTTTTGCCGTCAGGCGTAACCTACCTATTAGCAGTGGTAGTCTGTACAGCACTGTGAAGGACTGGATGCGAGTACCTGGAGCACGCGGCCGGGCAGTTCGCCAGCCCTTGGGGAGTGGCAGCGGGCGAGCGGCTCCGATCGATAGCATCGAATATTTTCAAGTGTTTAGGGAGGCAATGCCCAGTGAAGATTCATCCAAGCGATCTCTTGATTGAAGAGATGCTGGTTTCGGCCGGTGCGGGCTCCAGCCTGCTGCTGCGGCATCTTGCGACCTGTCACTACTGCCGCTGCCGGCTGGACAGCCTGCCGGCCCCACTGCGCGCCACGCTACGCGCGGCCACCGTGGAGATGCCCGGCAGCACCTCTTTAAGAGCCGTCGGCTCCTCCCGCCAAGCCTTCCACCTTCCAGTTTCAGCACCGGTCAGGCGTTCGCGGTCCCACGACTACAGCTTGGTGATGGAGCGGACCGAGCGGAATTATCTGGAGCGGGCACATGCCCTGGAGGGAGAGCGCTGCCAAGCGATCTCTCTCCTCGACGAGCTGATCACCCATCAAGCGGCCACCCGTACCATGCTCCTGGCCAACTCGCCGCGCTTTCGCACCTGGGGTGTTTACGAATCTATCCTGGAACGCAGCTGGCAGCTGCGCAGCACGGCTCCGGCTGAAGCTCACCAGCTGGCAAACCTGGCGCTGGATCTGTCCAATCATCTCGACACCACCTACTACAGCGTCGAGTTGATCGAGGATCTCCGCGCGCGAGCGTGGTCCTACATCGGCAACCTCAGGCGTATCGCGTCAGACCTGGACGGCTCGGAGCGAGCGTTTCAAATCAGCTACGACCACCTCAAGATTGGCACCTGCGAGCCTTTCGAACGGGCGATGTTCCTCGATCTGAAGGCCTCGCTCCGGCGCGCCCAGCGCCGCTTCGGCGAGGCGACCGGACTGCTGAGGAGAGCGGTTAGCATCTTCCTGCGTCAAGGCGATCAGCACCGCGCAGGCAAGAGCCTGGTCAGCTTGTCGCTGGTCCACGAATACGCGGGCGAGCCGGCCGAAGCCATCTCCGTGCTGCAGGAAGCGCTGCAGAGGATCGATCCGGCCCAGGACGAGCGGTTGCTCATGAGCGCATGGCACAACCTGATCCTGTACCACACCTCGCTGCGCCGCTTTATCGAGGCCCAGGGTCTGTACCGCAAGGCGCGGCCGCTCTATGCTAAATACGAGTCCACTTACTTCGGCAAGGTGCGGCTATGGGTGAAGGGACGTATTGAGCACGGTCTCGGACAGGGCGCGGCGGCTGAAGAGCTGTTCCTCGCTGCTAGAAAGGGATTCCTGGAGCATTCCATCCCTTACGAGGCAGCGCTGGTATCCATGGATCTCGCGATTCTCTTCTCCGAGCAAGGCCGCCTCGCCGAGCTCAAGCGGCTGGCGGCCGAGATGCTGCCGATCTTCTCCTCGTTGCGCATCCAGCGCGAGGCTTTGGCGGCGCTGCTGTTCCTCAAGCAGGCGCTCGATGCCGAGCGGCTCACCACCGAGGCGGTGACGCGGGTCGCCACCTTCCTGCAGCGCGCCCAGCGCGACCCCACGCTGAAGTTCGAAGCGCCGCCGGTCTAGGCTAGGGTTCCGGCCGGCCGGCGCCGGGGGGCTTGCCGGGCGGCGGCGGCAGCAGCTCGATCTCGCGGCTCTTGAACCAGGCGGCGAGGAGGCGGACCTCGCCGCCGCTCACCGGCCAGGTGCGGGCTTCGTGGAAGTGCCCCACCAGCAGCACGTCGTGCCCCTCCGCCAGGCGGCGCTCGGCGTAGCGGCGGATGGCCGCCTCGGGGAGGCGGTGACGGTGGCGGAAGTTGGTGCGCGCCAGGCGGCGCTCGGCGGAGCTGACCAGGCGGCGCGCCAGGGGTCCGGGGATGCGGTCGGCCAGCCACCTGATCGGGGCGCTCTTCGACAGCCGGCGCCAGAAGCGGTACTTCCAATCCTCGTCGTTGAGGCCGTCGCCGTGCACCGCCAGGTAGCGGCGCCCGCCGCTTTCGAAGGCCACCTCGGCGGCGATCTGGTCGAAGGCGTCGGCGTAGACGCTGCCGGCCAGGAAGAAATCGCGGTTGCCCTCGATGCAGTCGATCCTCATGCCCTGCCGGCGGAGGGCGCGCAGCGCCTCCACCACCGCCGCGATGTCCGGCGTCTCGAAGCGCCGGAACCCCACCCAGGCCTGGAACAGGTCGCCCATCAGCACCAGCCGGCCGACGCCGGCGCCGGGCAGCGCCCCAAGCTGCGCCAGGAGCGGCGCGGCCGGCCCGCCGGGTCCGCCCAGGTGGGCATCCGCCAGCAGCGCCACCACGGGCACTAGAAGATCGACAGCTTGGGCCGGGCCGCGCTGTGCCGCGACACGTTCTCGACCACCGCCAGGGCGACCTGGCGGAACGCCTCGGCGTGCGGCCCCTGCGGCTCGGCGACGACGATCGGCGTGCCGCTGTCGCCGCCGAGGACGATCTTGGGATCGAGCGGGATGGCGCCGAGGAAGGCGGTGCCCAGCACGGCGGCGGTCCTCTCGCCACCGCCCTTCTTGAAGATGTCGGTGACCTCGCCGCAGTGCGGGCAGACGAACGACGACATGTTCTCGATGATGCCGATCACCGGCACGTTGACCTTCTTGAACATGGCGAGCCCCTTGCGGGCATCGATCAGGGCCACGTCCTGCGGCGTGGTGACGATCACCGCCCCGGCCAGCGGCACCTTCTGGGTGACGGTCAGCTGGGCGTCGCCGGTGCCCGGCGGCAGGTCGAGGATGAGGTAGTCGAGCGTCCCCCACTCCACGTCGCCGAGCATCTGCTCGATGGCGCGCATCACCATCGGCCCGCGCCAGATCACCGGCGTGTCCATCTCCAGGATGAAGCCGAGCGACATGACGCGGATGCCGTACTTCTGGAACGGCAGGATGCGGTTGCCGTTCAGCCGCGGCTTCTCCTGGATGCCGAACATGGTGGGCACCGAGGGGCCATAGATGTCGGCGTCGAGCAGCCCGACCTGATAGCCGAGCTGTCCCAGGCGCACGGCCAGGTTCGCCGCCACCGTCGATTTGCCCACGCCCCCCTTGCCGCTCGCCACCGCCACCAGGTGGCTCACCCCCGGAACCAGGCTGGCGTCCTGGGCGATCGCCTTCTGCGCCGCCTCGTCGCGCCCCGGCGGGCCGGCGGGCCGCTGCACCTGGAGCGCGACCGCCACCGCGCCGATCCCCGGCAGGGCCCCCACCACCCGCTCCACCTCGTCCCGCACCTTCTCCGCGGCGCCCGGATTGTGCGTGGACAGCTGCAGGCCGACCTCGACGTGGTCGCCGGCCACGCTCACGTGATGCACGAAGCCGAAGGAGACGATGTCCCGGCTCATCCCCGGGAACCGGACCCCCTTCAGCGCCTCCCAGACCCTGCCTTCAAGATCGCTCGCCATGCCGTAGCCCAGCCTCCCCGGTCAGCAACCCTCGTTCCCAAGGCGCCAAGCCTACCACCCCGCCTCGAGCGAGATGCCTTCTCGCTCGGTTGACGCGCCGGCCCGATCTCCTGGGGTCCTATTTTCTGCAACGGCCATCCAGCAGAGGCATCCCACCAAGCCACTTGCAGTGCGAGGCGGCCCCACGCCGGCCTCGCCCCGGGCGAGCGTTGGTCCGAGGACGGCGACTCACGGCGAGGCAACGCCGCCGGCGGTCCGCACCATGCCCAACGAGTCCGTGCCGGAACCGCCCGCAGGAGCCAACCTCGACCCGAGGGCGAGGCCGAGCGGGCAACCCGCTCACTCCTCCGCCACCTCCCCCACCCCCAGCCCCGCCAGCTCGGCCAGCTGCCGCCGCACCTCGGCGATCAGCTCCTGCTTGCGCCGGATGCCGTACCGCGTGACGTCGATCGGGGCGCCGAACCGCACCTCGACCACCCCCGGCTGGATCGAGTAACGGCCGCGCGGCTGCACCGCCCGCGTGCCGCGGATCCCCACCGGCACCACCGGCAGCCCGGTGCGCAGCGCCAGCAGGAACCCGCCGCGCTTGAACGGCAGCAGCGTCTCCCCGGTCGACCGCGTCCCCTCCGGGAAGAGCAGGATCGAGCCGCCGGCGCGCAGCCCCACCTCGGCGGCGGCCAGGGACTGCCGCGCCGCCGCACGGTCGTCGCGGTCGACCGAGACGAAACCCGCCGCGCGGAGCGCCCAGCCGAACACCGGGATGCGGAACAGGCTCTGCTTGGCGACGAAGCGGAAGCGCCCGGGCACCGCCCGCAGCAGCGCAGGAATGTCGAACAGGCTCTGGTGGTTGGCCAGGTAGACGCAGCTTGCCGCCGGGTCCGGCCCGGCGCCGCGCCGGGTCACGAGCCGCACGCCGCTCGCGGCCAGCAGCCCGGCCGCCCACAGGCGGGTGACCGCGAACGCCCAACGGCGGCGCGGCGGCAGCCAGGCCACGATCATGGTGAGCAGGCCCAGCACCAGGCTGCCGGTGACCAGGAAGAGGTTCCCGGTCAAGGTGGCAAGCGCCTTGCTAAACAGGAGCGCGGGACCGCGGGCCCCGGCGGGGGATGCGCTCAAGCCGATCGCTCTCCTCCTGATCCGTGCAGCAACGGAACAGCGGCAGAGTTTGTCACGACTCACGATGCAACGCGGGCCGTCCGCGTGGGCTGCCGTGGTCCTGGCCGCTCGCCGCCGCCGGCCGGCGGCCTGTTAGACTGTGCGCGCAACGCTCATCTCGTGATCGATCCCAGCCGGCGACCATTCCCCGGGCGAGCCACCGCGCCAACTCCCTGGAGACCCGCTACGGACTCCCTTTCTCCACCCCGCAGCCGCCAGCCCGGCGGCGCCGCCGCGTCCCCCCGCTTCCCGGCGCTGCTGCGCCGCGGCCTCGCCGCCGGAGCGCTCTACGATGCGGCCTTCGCCGTCCTGATGCTGGCCGCGCCGCGGGTGCCGGCCCGCCTGCTCGCCCTGCCGCTGCCGCCGCTGCCCGCCGGAGCGTTCTACCTGTGGGTGATGGCGGTGCTGCTGCTGATGCTCGCCGCGCTCTATCTGGTGGCCGCCCGCGAGCCCGCCCGCCATCCGGCCATCGTCGCGGTGGCGGCGGCCGGGCGCATCGCCGGGGGGATCGCGCTCCTCGCCGCGGCCTGGCGCGGCCCGGACCTCGCCGGCCTCTATCCGCTGGCCGCCGCCGACCTCGCCTTCGGCATCGCGCACGCCGCCGCCTGGGGACCGCGACGCCGATGAGGGGGCGCGACATCGTCCTGCGCACCGGCGGGCTGGCGGTCCTCACCGGCCAGGCGTTCAGCGCCATGACCGCGCGGCCGCTCGAGATCGGCCAGTGGCTGGCGCAGATGGAGCAGCTCGGCGTGCGCTCGCTGGGCGTCGCCGGCATCGCCACCACTTTCACCGGCATGGTGCTCGCGCTGCAGACCGCGTACAGCCTGCCGGAGCTGGGGGTCAAGTACTACATCGGCTCGGTGGTCGCCAAGTCGCTGGTGCGCGAGCTCGGGCCGGTGCTCACCGCGCTGATCGTCGGCGGCCGCATCGGCGCCGGCATGACCGCCGAGATCGGCACCATGACGGTGACCGAGCAGATCGACGCCATGCGCGCCATGGCGATCGATCCGGTGAAGAAGCTGGTGGCGCCGAAGCTCGCCGCCGTGCTGGTGATGCTGCCGGCGCTGACGGTGATCGGCGCCGGCCTGGGCATCCTGGGGGGCATGCTGGTGGCGGTCTTTCAGCTGCAGCTGCCGGCGTCCACCTACCTCAACAACATCGCCGAGAACCTGTCCCTCGCCGACATCGTGAGCGGCGTCGGCAAATCCTTCTTCTTCGCCTACTTCATCGCCATCATCGGCTGCTACAACGGGCTGCACACCCGGGGCGGCGCCGACGGCGTCGGCCGCGCCACCACCGACACCGTGGTCACCGTGGCGATCACCATCATGGTCTCCGACTACTTCCTGACGAGGCTCTTCATCCTTGCCGTCAGCTGAGCCCGCCGCCGCGCCGGCCGCGCCGCTCTTCGTCGTCCGCGGCCTGACCAAGACCTTCGCCGGGCGGCGCGTCCTGGACGGCCTCGATTTCGACATCCTGACCGGCGAATGCTTCGTCATCCTCGGCCGCTCGGGCAGCGGCAAGAGCGTCACCCTGCGCCAGCTCAACGGCCTCGACCGGCCGGACGCCGGCAGCGTCGTGTTCGACGGCGCCGAGGTCGCGGCGCTCGACGAGGCGCAGCTGTTCGCGCTGCGCCGCCGCATCGCCATGCTGTTCCAGGGCGGCGCGCTGTTCGACTCGCTGACGGTCTACGACAACATCGCGTTTCCGCTGCGCGAGCACACCCGCCTGGGCGAGGACGAGATCGCCGCCAAAGTGGAGGAGAAGCTCGGCCTGGTGCGCCTGCCCGGGATCGGCGCCAAGATGCCCGCCGACCTCTCCGGCGGCATGCGCAAGCGCGCCGCCCTCGCCCGCTCGCTGGTCATGGAGCCGGAGGTGCTGCTCTACGACGAGCCGACGACCGGCCTCGACCCGATGACCTCGGCCTCGATCGGCCGCCTCATCTACGACATCCACCGCCGCCTCGGAGTCACTCAGGTGGTGATCACGCACGACCTGGCGCTCGCCCGCCGGGTCGGCGACCGCCTGGCCTATCTCTCCGGCGGCCACTTCCGCTTCCTCGGCGATTGGGCCGCGGCCGACCGCTGCCCCGACCGCGAGATCACCGCCTTCCTGGCCGGCAGGGAATGGGACGAGGAGGACGACCATGGCCCAGAACCACGAGCGTGAGCTGAGGGTCGGCCTCACCGTCCTGGCCGCGCTGCTGGTGCTTGCCGGCGCGCTGCTGGTGATCGGCGGCCGCAACAACATCTTCGTGCGCAAGAACACCTACACCATCCGCTTCGCCAGCGCCGCCGGCCTGGCCTCGGGCAGCGCGGTGACGCTCGACGGCGTCAATGTCGGCAGCGTCGAGCGGGTCATCCTGCCGAGCGATCCGCGGCGGACCGAGATCGACGTGCGCATCGCCGTCGTCCGCCGCTACGCCGAGCGCCTGCGCTCGGCCCAGCCGCCGTCGCCCAGCGCCGCCCAGGCCACCAAGGCACACATGCAGAGCCTGGGGCTGCTGGGCGACAAGTACATCGAGCTCAACTCGGGGAGCGTGCGGTATCCGGAGATCCCCGACGAGGGTGAGATCGCCTCCGCCACGCCGACCAACCTCGAGCACCTGGTGTCGTCGGGCGAGGACGTGATGGACAACGTCGCCCAGATCTCGCACTCGCTGCTCAACATCCTGAACCGCATGGACCGCGGCGAGGGCCTGCTGGGCGAGCTGACCACCGAGTCGGCGACCGGCCGCCAGCTCCGCCAGTCGGCGCTCGCCACCATGCAGAGCATGGAGCGGGTCGCCGACGAGATGGAGCACGGCCACGGCGTGCTGCCGCAGCTGATCAACGACCCGCGGCTCGCCAACCGGCTGACCACCGCCGTCGAGCGCCTGGATGCGGTGCTGGCGAGCGCCCAGACCGGCTCCGGCCCGCTGCCCGCGCTGCTCAACGACCCGGCCGAGCGCGGCCAGGTGCGGGAGGCGCTGGCCAACCTCGACGCCGCGAGCCGCGACCTGTCGCGGCTCGCCAACCGCCTGGCCAACGGCCAGGGGCTGGTGCCCAAGCTGATGGAGGACCGCGCCTACAGCAGCGAGGTCAGCGGCCATCTGAGCCGTGCCGCCGCCCAGCTCGACACCGTCTCCAACCGGCTGGCCGAGGGCAACGGCACCGCCGCCCGGCTGCTCAACGACCCCGCGATCTACGACGCGATCAACGATATTATCGTCGGGGTGAACAGGTCCTGGATGCTGCGCTGGCTCATCCAGAACCGCCAGAAGGCGGGGATCAAGCAGCGCTACCAGGATGCCACCGGCGCCCAGCCTGCCGCTCCGCCCGCCCGGCCCGCCACACCCGCCCCCCTCGCCCCCTCTGCTCCCCCGATACCGCAGGCGGCGCCGGCCCCGGCGCCGCTGCTCCCCCCACCCTTCCAATCACCGCAGGAATGACACCGATGCCATCCCACATCCTGGTCACCGGCGGCGCCGGCTTCATCGGGTCGCATCTTTCGCGGCGCCTGCTGGCGCGCGGCGACCGGGTCACGGTGCTCGACGACTTCAACGACTTCTACCGGCCGGAGATCAAGCGCCGGAACATCGCCCGGCTGGCCGCGGGCCCCGGCGGCGAGCGCCTGAGCCTGCACGAGGGCGACATCCGCGACGCCGCCCTGATCGAGCGCCTGTTCGCCGGCGCCGGCTTCGACGCGGTGGTGCACCTGGCCGCCCGCGCCGGCGTGCGCCCCAGCCTGCGCGAGCCGGTGCTGTACGAGGAGGTCAACTGCATCGGCACCCTGCGGCTGCTCGAAGCCTGCCGCCGCCACGGGCCGCGCACCTTCCTGTTCGGCTCCTCGTCGTCGGTCTACGGCATCAATTCCAAGGTGCCCTTCGCCGAGGACGACGAGGTCAACCTGCCGATCAGCCCCTACGCCACCACCAAGCGCGCCGGCGAGCTGCTCTGCTACAACTACCACCATCTCTACGGGCTCCGCACCGCCTGCCTGCGCTTCTTCACCGTCTACGGCCCGGCGCAGCGGCCGGAGATGGCCATCCACAAGTTCACCGATCTGCTGGCGCGCGGCCGGACGGTGCCGCTCTTCGGCGACGGCGGCAGCCGCCGCGACTACACCTATGTGGACGACATCGTCGACGGCCTGCTGGCGACGCTCGCGCTGGCGCCGGGATTCGAGATCCTCAACCTGGGCGGCGCCGACACCACCTCGCTCGCCGAGCTGGTGCGGCTGATCGCCGCCGAGCTTGCCGTCGAGCCACGCATCGAGTATCTTGCCGCCGAGCCTGGGGACGTGCCGATCACCTACGCCGACGTTTCCAAGGCCGCCCACCTGCTGGGCTACTCCCCCAAGGTCCCGATCCGGGAAGGCTTGCGGCGCTTCGTCCGCTGGTACCTCGAGCAGCACGCCGATCTCGGCACACCGGCCGCGGTGCCGGCGCCATCGCTCACCGATCCGGCATGACGGCGGATCGATCTCACTGAGAGCTGCGAGCTATGAACATCTGCGTCGTGGGAAGCGGTTACGTGGGACTGGTCACCGGCGCCTGCCTGGCCGATTTCGGCATGCACGTGGTCGGCGTCGACAAGGACGCCGCCAAGGTCGCGGCCCTGTCGCAGGGGCGGGTGCCGATCTTCGAGCCGGGGCTCGACACCCTGGTGCAGAAGAACATGGCCGAGGGCCGGCTGCGCTTCTCGACCGACCTGCCGCCGGCGATCGAGGAGGCGAGCGTCATCTTCATCGCCGTCGGCACGCCGCCCAAGAGCGACGGCTCGGCCGACCTCACCTTCATCCGCGAGGTCGCCGCCTCGATCGCCGACCATCTCAACGGCTACAAGGTGATCGTCACCAAGAGCACGGTGCCCATCGGCACCGGCAAGATGATCGAGACCCTGCTGCAGAGCGGCGCCGGCGGCCGGCATCCGTTCGCCGTGGTGTCCAATCCCGAGTTCCTGCGCGAGGGCTCGGCGATCGAGGACTTCATGCATCCCGACCGCGTGGTCATCGGCTCGCGCGATCCGCGGGCGATCGAGCTGATGCAGGACGTCTACTCGCCGCTGGCCGCCGCCGACGTGCCGTTCGTCATCACCAACGTCGAGAGCGCCGAGCTGATCAAATATGCCTCGAACGGCTTCCTCGCCACCAAGATCTCGTTCATCAACGAGGTGGCCGAGCTCTGCGAGGCGCTGGGCGCCGACGTCGAGGTGGTGGCGCGCGGCATGGGGCTGGACAGCCGCATCGGCCCCAAGTTCCTGAGCCCGGGCCCCGGCTTCGGCGGCTCCTGCTTCCCCAAGGACACGCGGGCGGTGGCGCAGATCGCGCGCGACCAGGGCCTCGCCTTCCGCATCATCGAGGCGGTGCTGGAGGTCAACGAGTCGACCAAGGCGCGCATGGTGCGGAAGATCGAGCGCTCGCTCGGCGACATCGCCGGGCGCACCGTGGCGGTGCTCGGCCTGTCGTTCAAGCCCAACACCGACGACGTCCGCGAGTCGCCGGCGCTGCCCATCGTGCAGGGCCTGCTCGACGCCGGCGCGGCGGTGCGCGCCTTCGACCCCGAGGCGATGCCGCCCTGCCAGCCGCTCTTCCCGGCCGTCACCTTCTGCGACAACGCCTATGAGGCGGCCGCCGGCGCCGACGCGTTGGTCATCCTCACCGAGTGGAACCAGTTCCGCAAGCTGGAGCTGGACCGGCTGCACGCGCTGCTGCGCCGCCCGCTGGTGGTCGATCTGCGCAATCTCTACGAGCCTGAGAAGATGGCCGCGGCCGGCTTCGAGTACGTGTCGATCGGCCGCGACGACGCCCGCCCGCCGGGCTTGCCCGATGCCGGCGGTGCGCCCGGCCGGGCGGCGGACGGCGCCGGCGCCGCCGTCCACCGCCCGCCGCTGGAGATCCGCGCTTGAGCCGGGCGCTGATCACCGGCGGCGCCGGCTTCCTCGGCTCGCACCTGTGCGAGCGGCTGCTGCGCGAGGGGCACGCGGTGGTCTGCGTCGACAACCTGCTGACCGGCAGCCGGGACAACATCGCCCACCTCCTGGGGCGCCCGGACTTCGAGTTCATCGAGCATGACGTGACCGTGCCGTTCGAGGTCGCGGGCACGGTCGACCACGTGCTCCACTTCGCCTCGCCGGCCTCGCCGATCGACTACCTGGAGCTGCCCATCCAGACGCTAAAGGTGGGCTCGCTCGGCACCCACAACGCGCTCGGCCTGGCGCGCGCCAAGGGGGCGCGGCTGCTGCTCGCCTCCACCTCGGAGGTCTACGGCGACCCCAAGGAGCACCCGCAGAAGGAGACCTACTGGGGCAACGTCAACCCGGTCGGTCCGCGCGGCGTCTACGACGAGGCGAAGCGCTTTGCCGAGGCGATGGCCATGGCCTATCACCGGTACCACGGCCTCGCGGTGCGCATCGTCCGCATCTTCAACACCTACGGGCCGCGCATGCGGCTGCGCGACGGCCGGGTGGTGCCGGCGTTCATCCAGCAGGCGCTGCGCGGCGAGCCGCTGACGGTGTTCGGCCGCGGCAGCCAGACGCGCTCCTTCTGCTTCGTGGACGACCTGGTGGAGGGCATCTACCGCCTGCTGCTGTCCGACCTGACGCTGCCGGTCAACATCGGCAACCCGCGCGAGATGACCATTTTGGAGTTCGCCGAGACCATCCGCCAGGCGATCGGCAGCGCCAGCCCGATCGTCTTCAAGCCGCTGCCGGTGGACGATCCGCAGACGCGGCAGCCCGACATCACGGTGGCCCGCGAGCAACTGGGATGGGAGCCCAAGGTGAGCCTCGAGGAGGGCATCGCGCGCACCGTCGGCTTCTTCCGCCAGGCGCTCCAGGAGCCCGGGCGCGCGGCTCCGAGCACGACGGGCTCCGCGAGTACAATGCCGTCATGGACAACCCCCGCAAGGCCCTGACGTTCGCGCTGGAGAAGTACCCGGAGAGCGTCGAGCTCCTGGAGATGCACGAGCTGGTGCTCGAAAGCGCCCGCCAGAACGCCAAGCGCCCCGCCTATCTGAAGCTCGCCGTCCCCGACGAGGTGGTCAAGAGCCTCAAGGGGCCGCGCCAGGAGGACCGCGACCTGCTCCTGGTGGTGCGGGTGCCGCGCGACGTCCTGCAGCGTTCGGAGAGCCGCATCATCCTGCCCGGAGAGGTGCGGTGAGCGCCGCGAGCCTCCCCGCCCCCTGCCGCCGCTGCGGCCGCTCCGAGGCCCCCGCCCTGGCGCGCCCGCCGCTGCCCGGCGCCGCCGGACGCGAGATCCAGGCGGAGGTGTGCGCCGGCTGCTGGCAGGAGTGGACGCACCACGAGGTGATGGTGATCAACGAGCTGCGGCTCAACTTCATGGATCCGGCGTCGCAGGAGATCCTCTCCCGCCACATGCGCGAGTTCCTGCACCTGCCCCCGGCCGCGGCGACCGATCCGGGCGCGGCGGCGGAGCCGGCGGCCGGCGAGAACGGCGGCGAGGCCGGAGGCGGCGGACCGGCGGGCCGGTGACGGAGACCACCGCCTCCCGCCCCCTGCCCTGGCGCGCCCTGCTTCGCTTCCTGCTGCTGCCGGCGCTGCTCGCCGCCGCCTACGCGGTGGTGCGCTGGACGCCGCTCGCCGGCTACCTCTCGGTCTCGACCCTCACCGCCGCCATCGGCCGGCTGCGCCAGTCGTGGTGGGCGCCGGCGGTGCTGATCGGCGGCTTCGCCGCCCTGTCGCCCCTGGTGCCGGCGACGCCGCTGATGATGGCGGGTGCGGTGGTCTTCGGCGGCGCCCTGGGGTCGCTCTACAACTGCCTCGGCCTGCTCCTGGGCGGGATGGTCTCGTACTACCTCGGCCGCCTGCTCGGCCGCGACCTGGTGCGCCGCGTTCCGGCCCGGCGCCTGCGCCAGGTGGAGCGCGCGATCGGCCAGCGCGGCTTCTGGGGGCTGGTGGCGGTGCGCTTCCTGCCGCTGCCCTTCCCCGTGGTCAACATCTGTGCCGCCATGGCCGGCGTGCGGCCGGGGCTCTTCCTGGCCACCACCGCCATCGGCATCGTCCCGCCGGTCACCGCCTACTCCGTCGCCTTCGCGGCGCTGGCCCACGCCGGCGGCGGCGAGCGCACCACCGCCGTCCTCAAGCTGGTGGCGGCCTTCTCGCTGATCGCCGCGGTGACGCTCGTGCCCCAGCTCCTGCAGGGCCGGCGGCGGAGGGCGCGGCTGGCGGAGCTGCGCGCGCGCCGCGCCCGGTCGGCTAACCCGCCTGGAGCGCCTGCTCGACCTCGCGCAGGTCGAGCAGCAGCGAGCCCCCCGCGGCGGCGGCACCCGGATTGAACTCGTAGTCGCGGATCACCCGGCGGAAGACCTCCTTGAGGGCGCGGGCGCCCAGGCGCGGCTGGCGCATCGCCTCGAGCGCGATGCGGCGCACCGCCGCCGGGGACAGCGCCAGGTGGATGCCGCGGCTCTCGAAGTAGGCGCGGGTCTGGTGGTAGGCCGAGTCCGGGGTCTCGAGGAAGATCCGCACCAGCTGATCCAGGTTGAGGTCGTCGAGCAGCACCACCGAGTCGAAGCGCGACAGGAACTGCGGGCTCATCCCGTACTCGAAGAGGTCCTCGTTGCGCAGCCAGCGGCGCAGGTGGAAGACCAGCTTCTCGTGCACCACGCCCCCCTCGACCACGGTGACCGGTTGCAGGGCGCCGCGGTCGCGGCCGATGGTGACGCGGTCGAACACCGAGTCGTAGAGCCCCTCGAAGGCGCCGGCGCAGACGAACAGCAGCCCCGAGGAATCGACGGTCACCCGGCCCACGCCCGCCCAGGCCGGAAGCTCCAGCTCCACCGCCTCGTTCTCGATCAGGGTGAGCAGGGCCTCCTGGGCGCGGATGCCCGCGACGTTGACCGTCGAGCCGACCTGGGAGCGGATCTTGTCCACCTCGTCGACGAAGACCACGCCCGAGGCGGCGCGCCGCAGCACCTCGCCGGTCGGCGCACCGGGGCCGAGCTGCTCGCGGGCGCGCGCCAGGAGGCGCCCGAGCACGGCCTCGCCGGGGCGCCCGCGCTCGGCCTCCTCGCCGAGCACGTTGGCGTGGATGCGCACCACCGTCGAGCGGCCGGCCAGCTCGGGCTCGGCGGCGAGATACCCCTCGACGGCGCGCATCAGCGTGGTCTTGCCGGTGCCCGACGAGCCGATCATCAGGATGTTGCCCACCCGCAGGCCGGCCAGCTGCTTGGCGAGGGCGATCGCCATCTCGCGCACCGCCTGCTCCTGGCCCATCACCCGCCGGCCGAGGGCGGAGGCGATCGCCGTGGGGTCGAGAGCGGCGGCCTGCGGCACCCGGGTCTCACACCCGCAGCAGCACCGAGCCCCAGTGCAGGCCGGCGCCGAGAGCGGTGAAGGCCACCAGCGACCCGGCGGGGGCCTTGCCCTCCTGGCGCGCCTCGAAGAAGGCGAGCGGCAGGGTCGCCGAGGTGGTGTTGCCGTAGCGCTGGATGTTGTTGTGCACCCGGGCGTCGGGGAGGCCGAGCGCCTTCTGCGCCGCCTCGTTGATCCGCAGGTTGGCCTGGTGCATGACCAGCAGGTCGAGGTCGGGCAGGCCGAGGCCGGCGCGCCGCAGCACCTCGCGGGTCGCCTCCGGCATGCGGGTCACCGCCAGCTTGAACACGGCGCGGCCGTCCATCACCGGCACCGTCTCGGCCTGCCGCACCATCTCGCAGGAGACGAACGGCCGCCGCTGCGAGCCGCCGCCCGGCACGTAGAGGATGTCGCGGTGGTTGCCGTCGCCGTAGAGCGCCGAGCCGAGGATGCCGCGGTCGCCGTCCGCGTGCGCGGCACGGCGGAAGACCATCGCCCCGGCGCCGTCGCCGAACAGCACCAGGAGATGGCGGAAGCGCGAGTTCCAGGCCAGCTCCTCGGGCGAAAGGGGACCCGGGTCGCGGCCGTGCAGCACCTCGAAGGTGCGCGCCGAGAACGGCATCAGCGAGGTGTGGACGTCGGCGCCGACGAGCAGGACGGTGGCGGCGGTGCCGCTGCGGATGAGCGCGTCCACCACCTGCAGGCCGTAGGCGAAGCCGGCGCACTGCTGCCGGATGTCGAGCACCGGCAGCGGCGGGATGCCCAGCTTCTGCTGGATGAGCGTGCCGGTGCCGGGAAAGTAATGGTCCGGCGTCATGGTGGCGCAGACCAGGTAGTCGATCTCCCCGGCCGCGATGCCGGCGTCGGCCAGGGCGGCGCGAGCCGCCTCGGCGCCGAGGTCGGAGGAGGCGACGCCCGCGTGCACGTAGTAGCGGGTGACGATGCCGCTGCGCTCGCGGATCCACTCGTCGCTGGTCTCGATGATCCGCGACAGCATGTGGTTGTCGACCAGGAGCGGCGGCACGGCCACTCCGGCGCCGGCAAGCACGGCGCGCTGCTCGCACATCGGGCGCCCGGGGTCCATCGTCTCAGGGAGGCGGCGCCGCCGGCACCAGGGGCTGGGTCCCGGGCCGCGGCACGTAGAGCACCGTCAGGTCGCCGCGCCGGGTGAAGCGGTAGGTCGGGTCCGGCTGCTTGCCGTCGAGCCCCGGCGGCGCGCTGGGGCTGTAGCGCCAGACCTCGATGGCGGACTGGTTGGCGGCCGGCGCGACCTCGAACCCGGTCTTCATCGGCGCCCCGTAGAGCACCAGGATGGTGCCGCGGTCGGTGCGGCGCCCCTGCAACCCGCCCTCGGTGAACTTGCGGTCCGCCACCTCGCAGCGCTCCTCGAAGGTGGCGAGGACGGGGTTGCTCGCCCCGCGGCCGGGATTGCGGCGCTCCCAGAACTGCTGGATGAAGGCGGACGCCGCGGCGTCGTCGCGCAGCGCCAGGTAGCCCTTGATCTCGTCGGGGGTGGCGATCCTCGACACCGGGCCCACCAGCCAGTCCGAGTTGTCGGGCCCGAGGAAGGGATTGGTGAGCTCGGCCAGCGACGAGCCGGCGCCGCCGGTGCCGGTGCTGGAACAGGCGGCGCCGGACAGCGCGAGGATCAGGAGGACCAGCCCGGCGAGCCGGGCGGGCCAGCCGGGAGCGCCGGGCCGGCCGGGCCGGTCAGAGCATGGCGCCCCGGGCCGCGGACGCAGCAGCCTGCTAGCAGGCTGCTGAAAAAGGCCGTGCGCCACGTTCCGAGCGGCGCGAGCGCCGCGGGGCCGGATGCCAGGCGCCGCGACGCAGGCGATGCTGGGACATCGTCGAGGAGCGGCAACGCCGCAGACGGCCCCGCGCCGCCGCAACCCGCAGGGCGCAGCGCGG
>JASLEW010000898.1 GCA_030150965.1 Thermoanaerobaculia bacterium
GCCACGGCGCGGCCGAGCGCCGCCCGGGCGCCGCCGCGGTCGCCGTCGCGCAGCAGCAGGCGCCCCTTCTCGGCGAAGACCAGCGGGCTCGTGGGCTCGGCCTGCTCCATCGCGGCGACGAAGCGGCGCTCGCTGGCGAAGATGGCCGAGTAGCGCAGGCTGAGCGCGGCGAAGGCGAGGCCGAGGACGGCGAGCGCCCACGGCGCCGCCCGCCGCGGCAGCAGCAGCGCGAGCGCCCAGGGCAGCGCCAGCGACGGCAGGAAGAGGTAGCGGTCGGTGACCATCCACTGGCGGTCGAGCGCCCAGAGGTTGAGCACCGGCGCCAGCCAGACGAGCAGCCAGAGGACCGGCAGCAGCAGCCCGCGGCGCCGCCGTACCGCCCAGGCGGCGAGGACCGCGAGCGCCGCCAGGACCGCGGCCGACGCCAGCACCGCCGGGGCGAACGGCCCCAGGCCGGGCCGCTCGGGGCGGAGGATGGAGAAGCCGACCGGCCAGAGCAGCAAGCGCAGGTAGGTGGCGAGCGCGACGGGCACCGCCGGCAGCGCCTCGCCGAAGCTCGGGGCGCCGGGCCAGCGGCTGGCCATGCCGCCGAGGACGGCGAAGCGCACCGCCAGGTAGACGGCGGCCACGCCGGCCGAGACGGCGGCGAAGCGCGCCAGGCGCCGCCGCAGCCAGGAGGCCGTGGCGCTTCGCCCGTCCGGCCCGCTCGGATCGGTCCCGGCGGGACGATCGTGGCGCGCCGCCCGCTCATGCTCGCCGCGACCCGCCTCGCCGGGCTCTCGCCTTTCGCTCCAGCCGGCGGCGAGCGCCCACAGGCCGGTGAGCGGCACCAGGGCGGCCGCCACCTCCTTGCACAGCAGTGCGAGCGCGAAGCAGGCGGTTGCGGCCGCCAGGGAAGCCCTCTCCCCGCTGCCGGCCCCGCGCGGCGGCCGGGTCAGGGCGAGCAGCGCCAGGAGCACGAAGAGGGCCGCGAGCAGCTCCTGGAGCCCGGAGGCCCAGGCGACGGAGCTGACGTGGGACGGGTGGAGGGAGAAGACGGCCGCGGCGAGGCCGGCAGCGAGCGGCGGCAGCCCCAGCCGCAGCAGCAGGCCGCAGGCCAGGGCGCCGATGACGGCGGCCAGCACCAGGGAGGCGGCGTGCCAGGCGGCCGGCTGGCCGCCCACCGCCTGGTGGTACAGCGTCGAGAGCGCCAGGAAGACCGGCCGGTAGTAGCTGCTGATGACCGTCGCCGCTCCCTTGCGCACGGCCCCCACGTCGAGCACGAAGCCGCGCCCGATGCTGTGCAGGTCGCCGAGCGACGGGCTGGTCTGGTAGAGCACGTAATCGTCGAGCAGGAAGCCGTAGCCGGTGATCGGCCAGAACACCAGGAGCGGCGCAAGGGCGGCGCCGAGGAGCGCCAGGAGCGCCGCAGGCCGGTTCCGGGCGGTGGCCGGCGCGGCCGGCGCCGGGCCGCGCGGGCGGGTCGCTCCAGGCGCCGGGCCTTGAGGAAGCTCCTGCTGTTTCCGATGCGGCTGGCGCTGCCGGCCAGCGGCGCCGCGCCGGTCGCCGGTCCTCGTCCCGCTTCTCGACGCCATGGCCGATTCTGGTCCGAAGGCGGCTGCCGCCGCCACTGTTGCGGCGCCTCCGGCCACCGGCGGCCCGGCCATGCACCGGCTGATCGGGCCGGATTGCCGACCTATTGCACCAACACCCCGTCGGCCCTGACGTCCTTGACCGGTTTCCAATGGGCGGTCGCCAGGTCTTGCAGAGCAATGCGCCACAGCCCGTCGGCGGCGAACCGGCCCGCCAACCAGAGCTGATCGCCAGCCAGCGCGGCCGTCATCGGCCCCGAAGAGGATCCGACCCCATCGAGCAGCACCCTTTCGAGGACGTTCTGCGCCGGGTCGTAGCGGTCGAGCGCCAGCCCGTCGCCGGCCGCCACGATCAGGTAGATCTCCCGCTCACAGACCAGAGCCCGCACCACCCCGCGCGGCGCTGCGCCGCCCACGGTGGAAGGGACCAGCCCGATTCCCTGCATCCGGCGCTCCCGCCCCGCGCGCTCCTGCTCGCTGCTGGTGAGCTTCGGCCACTCCACGTCGCCACTGCCGACGACGATCTCGCGCTCCGGACCTTGCGGCTTCTCGCCGGTCGAGACTCGTTGCAACCGATAGCTGTTCCACGACGCCAGCCAGATCTCGTCTTTCGCCGTGGTGCACAGCAGCGCGTCCGATGCCGCCTTGCTCTCGGCCAGCACCTCCATGCCGTGAGCCGCCAGCTCGGCCTGCGCGGCCAGGCGGTCGGTCGGCACCTTCCTTTTCGATTCCGCGATCGGCATCGAGACCACCGCCTGCCAGCGGCCGTCCACCAGACCGAACACCCGCGGCACCGTGCGCTTGAAAACATTCGTCGCATCCGGCGGCGGCCCCAGCGCGGTCACCACGACGAGCGGCCCGGAGCGGGAATAGGTCAGCGACGAGATCACCCAGCCCGTCGCCGGCGGCCGTTTTTCCCTGGCGAAGTCGCACAGCGCAACCTCGTCCGACGAGCCCACCGCCCAGGTGAGATCTGCCGGATCCATCGCTGCGGCATAGGCCGACGTCCCCTCCGGCGGAGGGCTGCACGCCAGCCTGCCCAGCAGCCGATCGAAGCCGCCGTCGGTCCCCAGGCGGAAGACCTCCAGCGTATCGCCGCGCAGCAGGAACGGATGCCCCTTGCGGTCGGCAGCCAGGAACTGTGTGGCGTTGGAGTCTTTGACCGCCGGCGCCTCCACACGGACGGCGCGCAGCTTCTCATAGCCCGCGGTCACGCCCTTTGCCGGCGGCTGCGACCCGGCGCCGGCCGGCACCGCCAGGCAGGTGCAGAGGAGGACCACCATGGAACGCATGGGCATCATCATAGCCCTTCCTCAAAAGCTGGTGCAATCCGAGGAGCACTGGCACTGCTCAACGCCGCTCACTCAGTGGTCCCCGGGCGGTGGCCCCGGCCATGGCAGCCTGACCCCCGGGCGGCGAGCGTAGATCGTCAGCTCGCCCTGGGTGCCGAAGGTTACGGCCGGTTGGTAGGCGCGCTGGAACCAGGGCGCGGCGGTGGGCATCCAGCCGCCGCGCTGGCGGTCGCCGATGGCGAAGTCTCCCGGCCGGGCGAGGAAGGCGCCGGCGAGGTCGCCGCGCCGCGCGTAGGGCAGGAGGTCCGGCGTGACCAGGCCCACCGTGTCGGTGACGGTGCAGGCGCAGTGATAGCCGAGCACGCCCACCTCGTAATAGGACACCGTGGCGCCGGGCGGCGCGTGACGGCTCAGCCACTCGCCCGCCTGCCGGTAGCGCTCCATGTAGGGCGGCCAGCGGAAGCGGGCCAGCCACCGTGCCTCGGCGGGCAGCAGGGAGCACCCCACGGCGGCCACGAGCAGCGCCAGCGCCGCCGCCGCCGGGACGCCGCGCACCGTGTGAGGTGGCAAGCCGCCGGAGTCCGCCTGGGACGCCGATCTGCCGGTGTCAGGATCAGCTTCAGCGGCGCCAGGGTCCTGCGGGCTCGCCGTGCTGCCGCGGCCCGCCCGGGCTGTCGGAGCGCTCAGCCGGGACGCCGGCTGCCGGGCCGTTGGTCCGCCCAGGATCGCGAGGCGGGCCAGGGCCCCGCCCAGGAAGGCTAGGCCGCAGAGCAGGCATGTCGCGACCGGCAGCAGGTACCAGGCGGCGAAGGCCACCCCCAGGAGGGGGTAGAGGACGGCGAGGCCGAGCGCGAAGAGCGCCAGGAGGCGCAGCGTGCGGTCGCCGCCGCGCAGCAGGAGCCAGGTGCCGGCCGTCCCGGCGGCGATGACGAGCGGCCACAGCCGCCCGGCGTGGCGCGGCGCCAGCTCCGCCGCGGCGGGCCAGAAGGCCAGCCCCGACCGGCCGGCGGCCAGGGCCCGCTTGGCGGCCAGGGAGTTGGGCAGCGGCGTGCCGAAGTAGAGCCAGGCGGCGAGGACGCCGAGGGCGACGACCAGCCCCGCGGCGGCGGCGAAGCGCCAGGGCACCCGCCGCCGCTCGCGCCAGAGGAGCAGGGCGAGGAGGCCGGCTCCCAGGGCCGCCTCCGGTCGGAACCATGCCGCGGCGCCGGCGGCGAGGCCGGCCACCGCCGGCTTCTCGCCGGCCCGGCAGGCGGCCAGCAGCAGCAGCGCCAGCATCGGCATCCCCTCGCCTCCCTGGAGCACCCAGAGGAACGAGGCGGTGACCACCAGGCTGCCGGCGGCGAGCCCTTCCGGCATGCGGCCCACCCGCCGCGCCGCGAGGAGGACGAGCGCGGCGACCGCGGCCAGCGCCAGCGCCCAGACCGCCGTGGCCAGCACCGGCACGGCCGCGCCGGTCGCCGCCCGCAGCAGCGCCAGGAGCAGCCCCAGGCCCGGGTTGGTGAGCGCGAAGACCCGCTCGCCGGGATTGAATACGAAGCCGCGGCCGGAGGCCAGGTTCAGCGCGTAGCGGTAGGTGATGTAGAAGTCGTCGAGCGCCGCGCCGCGGAAGCGCC
>JASLEW010000263.1 GCA_030150965.1 Thermoanaerobaculia bacterium
CCGCAATCCGGCTTCCTGGCCAGGCGCGCCGACGCAAGCGTAGCAGGGACTACGGTGAGGAGGCGCAACGCCGCCAGGGAGCCGGAGGGCAAGCGAATACCATACGAACTGGCCGTGCGGGACACTAGCGCCCCTCGGCCCGGTACCCCGGGCCGTAGAGGGGGCGCCCCGGGCGCGCGGCGGTGATCTTGCCGCCGTCCACCACCAGCTCGCCGTTGACCGCCACGTAGGGGATGCCGGCGCTGTAGTGGACCGGATCGGTGTAGGTCGAGACGTCGCGGATCGTGGCTGGGTCGAAGGCGACCACGTCCGCCGCCATGCCCGGCCGCAGCAGGCCGCGGTCGGCGAGGCCCATGCGCGAGGCCGGCAGCGAGGTCATCTTGCGCACCGCCTCCTCGAGCCCCAGGAGGTGCTCGTCGCGCACGTAGTGGCCGAGGATGCGGGAGGTGGAGGCCCAGGCGCGAGGGTGGGATCTCTCCTGGCTGAAGATGCCGTCCTCGGCCTCGGCCGGGGAGTCGGTCCCCAGGGCCACCAGCGGGTGACGCAGGGCGGCCCGCACGTCCTGCTCGTCCATGATGAAGACGATGTTGGCGGTGTGGGCGCGGTCGGCGGCCACCAGGTCCATGATCGTGTCAGCCTCGTCCTTGCCCTCGGCGCGGGCGATGTCGGCGACCGTCCTGCCCTCGTACTTCTTGAGCGCCGGGTTGACGACGGTGGCGATCAGGATCCCCTTGCCGCCGCCGGCGCAGCGGTACTGGTTCTCCCAGCTGTGGTCGTCCCGCTGCAGCTCGGCCCGCACCCGCGCCCGCATCGCCGGGTCCTTGAGGCGCTCGGCCATCCTGTCGGGACCGCCGTCGCGCACCCAGACCGGCAGGTTGGCGTCGAGGCCGTTCTCCCCCGCCGTCCACGGGTACTGGTCCGCCGAGACGTCGAGGCCCGCGGCGCGCGCCTCCTCCAGGCGCTTGAGGATCCGCGGCATCTGGCCCCACATCCCCTGGCAGGCGGTCTTCAGGTGATAGATCTGCGCCGGCAGCCGCGCCTCGCGGGCGATGCGGAACACCTCGTCGAGGCTGGCGTCGATCTGGTAGCTCTCGGAGCGCTGGTGGGTGATGTAGCTGCCGCCGTAGCGGGCCGCCACCCTGGCGAGCGCGACGATCTCGTCGGTCGTGGCAAACCGGTCGGGCACGTACTGCAGCGAGGTCGAGAGCCCGAGCGCGCCGTCCTCCATCGCCTGCGCCACCGCCGCCTCCATGGCCCTGAGCTCGGCCGCGGTCGCCGGGCGGTCGCTCTCGCCGATCACCAGGTTGCGCACCCCGCCCTCGCCCACGAACGTGCCGAGGTTGATCGCCGGCCGCGCCTTCTCGAATTCCTGCCAGTACCCGCGCAGCGTCGTCCAGCGAGGCGTGACGCCGTAGCGCTCGTACGCCTCCTTGCCCTCGTCGATCATGCGCTGGTTGACCGGCGCGATCGAGGTGCCCTCGCCGGTGATCTCGCTGGTGATGCCCTGGGTGATCTTGCTCGCCGCCCGGTTGTCCACCAGGACGTTGTACTCGGACTGGCCGAGCATGTCGATGAAGCCCGGCGTCACCACCAGGCCGGCGGCGTCGATGCGCCGCCTGGCCCGCGCCCCTCGCAGCTCGCCGACCGCCGTCACCCGGCCGCCGGCCACGCAGACGTCGCCGCGGAACCAGGGCGCGCCGGAGCCGTCCACCACCCGGCCGCCGGCGAAGAGCAGGTCGCACTCGACCGGCGCGCCCGCCTGACCCGGCTCGCCGGCGGCGGCGCCCGCCCACCTGGCGAGGCCGGCGGCGCAGCAGCCCAGGCACAGCAGGAACGTCCAACGGTGGCGTGTCATGGGTCGTCTCCCCCGGGTTCGGCGGCATTCTACGCGAGCCCGCCGCCCGCCGCGCCGGGTGACGCCAGGACCCGCTACGAGTGGACCGCCGGCGGGTAGCTCTTGAGCATCTCGGTCACCGCGTGGTGGAGCTTGCGCTCCCGCTCGTCGGGGGTGGACTTCGGGTCGAGGATGTCGGTCGCGGTGCCGCGCCAGACCAGCTCCTTGACCCGTGTGTCCACCAGGTCGACGACCAGGGTGCCGATCGGGATCTGATCGGCTGTCGCGGCGGTGAGACGCGGGCCGCCCCAGCGCCAGCCGTAGCCCCAGCCGGTGTCCCAGGTGTAGATCACCGTCTCATGGCTCATCCGCACGTGCGGCACCACCCACAGGTCGGGGTTGGCGTCGTCGCGGATCAGCCCGCGCGCGGCGAAGCCCTCGGCCAGGGCGCTCTCGATGCGCCGCGCCATGAGGTCGTTGTGCAGATCCTGCACGCTCTTGAAGGCAAAGGTGTGATAGCGCGAGAAATCGATGCCGCGGTCGTAGTCCGCGGTGGTCTGGAGCGACGAGCACGCCGTCAGCCCCCCGCACAGGACCAGCGCCCCGCAAACGACCGCGAGCGAGATACCCTTTCGATGGCCCATACGCTCCTCCTCCCGGACCCTGCCGCCCTGCGGCGGTCAGCCGGCGGCCGGCCGCGGCGGACCGGTCCGCCACGGACGGGCCGCCGGTACGGCCACACGCCTGAGCTATCGGCAAGATCCATGCCGCGCGGCCGGGGCCGGAGGTGAGGCCACGACCTCACCCGGCCGGGCGCCGCGCTACTCCGCCACCCCTTTCTCCCGCAGGATGTTCCACACCTTCTCCGGCGTGATCGGGATGTCGATGTGACGCACGCCGAGGTGGGCCAGCGCGTCCACCACGGCGTTGGCGATCGCCGGCGGCGCGCCGACGGTGGCCGACTCGCCGACGCCCTTGGCGCCCAGCGGATGGTGCGGCGACGGGGTGATGGTCTTGTCGGTCTCCCAGCTCGGCGTCTCCATCGCCGTCGGCACCAGGTACTCCATGAAGCTGCCGCCGGAGATGTTGCCGTTCTCGTCGTAGCTGATCTCCTCGAGCAGCGCCGGCGCCATGCCCATGGTCAGGCCACCGTGGATCTGCCCGTCCACGATCATCGGGTTGATGATGTTGCCGCAGTCGTCCACCGCCACGAAGCGCCGGATCTTCACCATGCCGGTGCCGCGGTCGATGTCCACCACGCAGATGTAGCTGCCGAACGGGAAGGTGAGGTTCGGCGGATCGTAATAATCCACCGCCTCCAGGCCCGCCTCCATCCCCGGCGGATGGTTGGTGTAGGCGGCGAAGGCCAGCTCCTGGATGGTCTTCGCCTTCTGCGGCGCGCCCTTGACGAAGAACTTCCCGGGCTCCCACTCCAGGTCGTCCTCGCTCACCTCCAGGAGGTAGGCGGCGATCTTCTTCGCCTTGGCGCGGATCTTCCGCGCCGCCACCGCCCCGGCGGCGCCGGCGGTCGGCGTCGAGCGGCTGGCGTAGGTGCCGAGGCCGTACGGGGCGGTGTCGGTGTCGCCCTCCTCCACCTGCACGTGCGCCGCCGGGATGCCCAGCTCCTCGGCGACGATCTGGGCGTAGGTGGTCTCGTGCCCCTGCCCCTGCGACTTGGTGCCGAAGCGGGCGATCGCCTTGCCGGTCGGATGGATGCGGATCTCCGCCGAATCGAACATCTTGATCCCCAGGATGTCGAAGTCCTTCGACGGGCCGGCGCCGACGATCTCGGTGAAGGAGGAGATGCCGATGCCCATCAGCTCGCCGCGCCGGCGCTTCTCCGCCTGCTCCTGGCGCAGCGCGTCGTAGCCGATCCGCTCCATCGCCAGGCGCAGCGCCGTGTGGTAGTCGCCGCTGTCGTACTCCCAGCCCAGCGCCGATTTGTAGGGGAACTGCTCGGGACGGATGAAGTTCTTGAGCCGCAGCTGGGCGGGGTCCATCCTGAGCTCGCTGGCCAGCAGGTCGGTGACCCGCTCGATGGCGTGCACCGCCTCGGTGACGCGGAAGGAGCACCGGTAGGCGACGCCGCCCGGCGGCTTGTTGGTGTAGGCGGCGTCCAGCTCGGTGAAGGCGTGGGGCAGGTCGTACGAGCCGGTGCAGATCGAGAACAGCCCCGCCGGGTACTTCGACGGGTTGGCCGCGGCGTCGGTGTAGCCGTGGTCGGCCAGGGTCTTGATGCGCAGCGCCGTCATCGTGCCGTCGCGCCGCGCCGCCAGCTCGGCGGTCATGTGATAGTCGCGGGCGAAGGAGTCGGCCTGGAGGTTCTCCATGCGGTCCTCCACCCACTTGACCGGCTTGCCCAGCACCACCGAGGCGGCCACCGCGATCACGTAGCCGGGATAGACCGGCACCTTGCCGCCGAAGCCGCCGCCCAGGTCGGGCGAGACGATGCGGATCTTCTCCTCCGACAGCCCGACGTGGCCGGCCACCAGGGCGAAGACGGTGCGGATGGCGTGCGGCGCCTGGGTGGTCATGTAGACGGTGAGGTGGCCGTCGGTCCGGTTGAAGTCGGCCACGCAGCCGCAGGTCTCGATCGAGGCCACGTGGATGCGCGGGATGTAGATGTCCTGCCTGACCACCACCTCGGCCTCGTCGAACGCCCGGGCGGTGGCGGCGCGGTCGCCGGCCTCCCAGTGGAAGATGTGGTTGTCCTTCTTGTCCTTCTTGTCGGTGCGCAGCACCGGCGCACCGGGTTCCAGCGCCTTGAACGGATCCACCACCACCGGCAGCGGCTCGTACTCGACCTCGACCGCCTCGACGCCGTCGGCGGCGGTGTAGCGGTCGGTGGCGATGACCGCCGCCACCTCCTGCGCCTGGTACATCACCTTTTCGGTGGGCAGCACCATCTGGGTGTCCGACATCAGCGTCGGCATCCAGTGCAGGTTGTACTGCGCCAGCGTCTCGCCGGTGATCACCGCCAGCACGCCGGGGGTGGCCAGCGCACTCTCGGTGTGGATGGCCTTGATCCGGGCGTGGGCGTAGGGGCTGCGCACGATGTCGAGATGGACCATGCCGGGCAGCTTGATGTCGTCGACGTAACGGCCCTGGCCGCGGATGAAGCGCGGGTCCTCCTTGCGCTTCATCGAGTGACCCATGCCGCAGACTTCCGCTGAGGTTCGCGGTGCCATGGTGCGCTTCCTCCTAGGCAACCTTCTGCTGCAGCTTGGCGGCGGCGTATTGGACGGCCTTGACGATGTTCACGTAGCCGGTGCAGCGGCAGAGATTGCCGGATATGGCCTGGCGGATCTCCGCCTCGCTGGGATCGGGGTTGCTCGCGAGCAGGGCATAGCTGGTGAGCATCATCCCCGGCGTGCAGAAGCCGCACTGCAGCCCGTGCTCCTGCCAGAACCCCTCCTGGACGGGATGGAGCTTGCCGTCCTTCTCCAGCCCCTCGACCGTCATCACCTCGCGCCCGTCGGCCTGCACGGCGAGCACGGTGCAGGACTTGACCGGCTCGCCGTCGAGCAGCACGGTGCAGGCGCCGCAGTGGGTGGTGTCGCAGCCGATGTGGGTGCCGGTCATGCCCAGCACCTCGCGCAGCAGGTGCACCAGCAGCAGGCGCGATTCCACCTCGGCCTGGCGCTCGACGCCCTGCACTTTGACGCTGATCTTGTGTCGCGCCATGGCTAGTGCTCCCTGGCCCAAAGGATGGCCTGCCGCAGGGCGCGCGCCGTCAGGACGCGCGCCATCTCCCGTTTGTACTCGACCGCGCCGCGCCGGTCGGCGCTGGGCGCCGCCGCCGCAGCCGCCCGCCGCGCGGCCTCGGCGATCACGTCGTCCGCTGGCTGCTTGCCGGCGAGGTAGCGCTCGGCGTCCGCGGCGCGCACCGGCACCGGCCCGGCGTTGGTGAGGGCGATGCCCGCCTGCGCCACCTCGCCGCCGGCGCCCAGGGTGACCTGCGCCGCCGCCGCGGCGGTCGCGAAGTCGCCCACCTTGCGCTCCAGCTTGGCGTAGGAGCCGCCGCTCCTTCCCGGTGCCGCGGCCGGCGCCGGCACGCGGATCTCGGTCAGGATCTCGTCGGGCGCCAGGGCGGTCGCGAACAGCCCCTGGAAGAGCTCGTCGATCGGGATGGTGCGGGTGCCGCCGGGTCCGGCCGCCACCACCTCGGCGCGCAGCGCGAGCATGGTCGCCGGATGGTCGTTGGCCGGATCGCCGTGCGCCAGGTTGCCGCCGACCGTCGCCAGGTTGCGCACCAGCGGATCGGCGATCACCGCGGTGGTCGCGGCGAGCAGCGGGTAGCGCCGGCGGATGAGGTCGGAGCGCTCCAGCGCCGACTCGCGGGTGCGCCCGCCGATCCTCAGCCAGCCATCCTCCTCCCTGATGTATTCGAGGCCGGGGATGCGATTGATGTCCACCAGGTGGCCGGCGCCGCCCAGGCGGAGCTTGAGCAGCGGCAGCAGGCTCTGGCCGCCGGAGAGGATCTTCACGTCGTCGCGGTGCGCGGTCAGCAGCGCGAAGGCGTCCTCCAGGTTCTGCGGTGCGTGGTAGTCGAAGCTCGCTGGGATCATGGGCAGCTCCTTGACGCGCCAGGGTCGAGCACCCTAGCGCCGTGAGAACCAGTAGATGAGGAGGGCCAGCACCAGGAGGACGATCCAGAAGCCGGGCCGGCGCAGCGTGCGCCCGGCGGCCCGGCGCGCCGCCGCAGCGCCGAGGGCCCCGACGTCCAGCACCTCCTCCGACGCCGCCGCCGGCACGGCCGCATCCGCCGCCGCGGCCGC